>BQJX01000596.1 GCA_021604925.1 Gemmatimonadota bacterium | reverse complement strand
GCCGCGACCACTCCGCTGATCCGCCCCAGCCCCGGGAAGCGTCCCCGCGGCGCCGCCAGCAGGATCGCCGGCGCCAGCAGCAGACACCCTCCCGCTTCTCGGAGCGTGGCCAACGCGTACTGCGCCCCGCTGCGGTACAGGTCCAGATTCTGCGCGAACGACTGCCCGTGACGCACGTAGTACGTGTTCGGAAACGGGTAGCCGTAGTACTGAAACCGCCACGCGAAGTACGGCACGTAGAGCGCCGCAAACGCCAGCGCGAACGGCAGATCCCGGTGACGCCACGAGTGCCGCGACGTGGTCATCGTCCGGACGAATCGAAGCAACGCGAACAGCCCGAACAATGGAACCCCTTCGGGGCGGGTCATGGCCAGCAGCGCCAGGGCTCCGCCCGAGAAGATCGCCAGCCGACGCTGCCGGGAGGCGTCGGCCGCGTCGCTCTCGATCTCCAGGGACGTGATCCAGATCAGCAGCAGCGCAAACAGCGGCCCCTCGAGTCCCGCGAACGTCCAGTAGGCAAAGGGGGAGGACGCGGCCAGGAGCAGCAGCGCCATCCCTCGGCCGGGACTACCGGCCGGGGCGAGACGCCACGCCAGGCGGGCGGTCAGGACCAGGGTGCCCAGAGCCGCCAGGAACCCCATCCCCCGCGACAGCGGCAGCGGATCCGCGCCAAACCGCATCCCCACGCCAAGGAGCACGGTCCACAGGAAGTTGGTGTACCCTTCCACCCGGTCGCCCGGGTTGAACACGAGGCCCTGGCCGTTCGCAAAGTTGCGGGCGTACCGGAACGAGATGAAGGCGTCGTCGTTGAGGAAAGAGATCAGCAGTCCGTGGACCAGCAACGCCAGTCCGGCCACCGCGACCCAGATCGCCATCGAACGACGGTCCGTGGAACCCATAACGCCTCCCCAGGCTGTGATCGGCCCGGGAGCGTATCACGCACCTCTCGAGGCGCCGCAGGTTTTTGTTGCCGCTCGCCGTCGGCGGAACCTATGGTCCGGGCGTCCCCGCCCCTCCCTCGCATCCGGAGTTTCTCTTTGCACGTGCGCGTCCGTGGTCTGCGTTCCGTCGCCACGCTGTTGCTTGCGGCGCCGCTCCTGGGCGGGCTCGGATGCTCGCAGTCCGCACCGGACCGTCCGAACGTTCTCCTGATCACACTGGACACGACCCGCGCCGATCGTCTGGGCTGCTACGGCAACCCCCGCGACACCTCTCCCAATCTGGACGCGTTGGCCGCCGACGGCGTGCGCTTCGATCGGGCCATTGCCACCGCCGCGCTCACTCCCGTGGCGCACGCGTCGATCTTCACCGGCCTGCTTCCGCCCAACCACGGCGTTCGCGTGATCTATGCCGCGAGCGGCTATCGCCTTCCCGACACCGTGCCCACGCTGGCCACCGTTCTGGAAAAGGAAGGCTGGCGCACCGGCGCGTTCCTCAGCGCATTTCCCGTCTCGGAGTTCTACGGCTTCGACCGCGGTTTCGAGACGTTCGACAACGGGCTCGGGCACGCCGGCGAGGGAGTGCTGGAGGAAAACGAAACCGGCGCCTGGAGCTTTGACGGGACCGACAACCAGCGGCGCTCCGACGAGACCGCGGATGCGGCGTTGGCGTGGATGAAGAAGTCGGACGATCCGTTCTACGCGTGGGTCCATTTCTGGGATCCGCACGATCCGTTGCTCGTGCCGCCTCCGGACGTGGCCAACCGCTACCAGCCGGAAGTGGCCCTGAGCCGCACCGTGGGCATGCGCGCCCTCTACGACGCGGAGATCCACTGGGTGGATCGCCAGATCGGGCGGCTCGTCGATGAGCTTCGCACCACGGGGGTTTTGGACAACACGATCATCGTGGTGGTGTCGGACCACGGCGAGGGCCTGGGCGACCACGACCACTGGTACCATCGGATCCTCTATCAGGAGCAGATCCGGGTTCCGCTGTTGATGCGCTTTCCGCAGGGCGCGCGGGGGAAGGTCGTTCCGGAGGTGGTCCGCACCACGGACATCTTCCCCACCGTGCTGGCGGCGCTGGGTCTGGAACCCGAAGGCGCCCTGGACGGTTCCCCGCTGCACGGTCTCATGGCGGGCGTGTCGGAAGAACCCCGCCTCGCGTACGCGGAAGCGCTGATCAAGTACGATCTGAACGCGAAGGACCTGCTCGCCAAGCGGCCGCAGGACGACGTGCTGCACTGCCTGACCGATGGGAAGTGGAAGCTGATCCATCGACCGCTCCGGCCGAGCGAGAGCGAGCTCTACAACCTGGAGCGCGACGCGCGCGAGACGAACAATGTCTTCGCCGCGCAACCCGGGATCGTGGAAGAACTCCTCTCCCGGATCGAGGACCTGGACCCGTTCGTGGACGGACCCTTCGGCGAGGGCGACGACGCGGAAGCCATCGAGCGACTGCGCGCCCTGGGCTACGTGGACTAGAACGTGGCACGCTCCGGCGGCGGTCGGCCGGCCCTGTCCGTGTTCCTGTTGCTGTTGGGAGTCTATCTCGCCACCAGCAGCTTCCGCGTGGAGACGATCGACACGGCCGTCCGGTTGGAGGTGGCCCGCAGCCTCGCGCGAGGCGACGGGGGCGCGATCCAACCGCTCACGATGAGGACGCCGTTCGGTCTGGTGGGCTCCTTCCCCGGGCGCGACGGGCGGCACTACTCCGTCTACGGACTCGGCCAGTCGCTGCTGATGATCCCGGGCACGTGGTTCGGCCCGGACCGGGACGCCG
>BQJX01000595.1 GCA_021604925.1 Gemmatimonadota bacterium | reverse complement strand
CGAGCGACAGGCTCAGCACGTCCACGCCGGCGTAGATCGTGTCGGCGCCACTGAGACCCGCCCACATGCGATCCTTGTTGAGGATGCACCACTCCACGCCGTCCGCGGAGCCGAAGCCCAGGCCGGCGTCCGAGAGGACCTTGCAGTCCACGAGACGCGCCTTGGGG
This sequence comes from Gemmatimonadota bacterium, assembly GCA_021604925.1. Lineage (GTDB taxonomy): Bacteria > ARS69 > ARS69 > ARS69 > ARS69 > BQJX01. The sequence goes on along the minus strand of BQJX01000595.1, from coordinate 2,557 downwards.
GCCACGCCCGCGAGATACCCCGACGGCCCGCCCGTGCCCAGCGCGGAACCCGCCACGTGCGTGCCGTGGTAGGAGCCCTTGTCCTGCGGATTGATGCTGGAGTCCGCCGGGGTGTTGAGCAGCGGATCGCCCAGGAAGAACTCGCCACCGCCGAGGAACTTCCCGGCCAGGCTCTCGTGACCCACGTAGGTCGGGTTGACGCTGTCCATCTCGTCGTTCACGCCCGAGTCCAGCACGGCGATCACGATGCCGGTGCCGTCCAGACCCAGTTCCGCGTGGGCACTGGGGAACAGGCTGTAGGCCTGGGCCGCGTTCAGTCCGCGGGAATCCCGGGCGCGCACGATCCGCGAACCGTAGTGGTTCGTGGCGTAGACCATGGGAATGGCTTCCACGCGCGTGACCGAGCCCAGCTGGGCCGCCTGCTGGATCTGGGCAAAGCTGCCCCGGGCGCGGATGTAGTCGATGAACTGGTAGGTCTTGATCGACTGGAAGCCCAGCTCGCTCAGGGTGTCCTCGTCGGCCTCCGTGGGCCGTCGGTCGAACCCGATGTAGATGCCGTACTCGAAGCTCCCGTCGACGCGCAGCTCATCTTCGAAGAGAGCGATCGTGCGGCGGCGGCTGACGTCGTTCTTCTCGTGGGCGGATGCCACGCCCACGGTCTGAACCTGCTCGATGCGGTCGTCGATCTTGTTCGCGTCGCGGTCGTGAATCCAGGCGCTGGCTGGGGTAGCGAGCGCAAGACACAGGGAACCCACGATGAAATGCCGGATACCGCTCATAGCGGTCAGCCTCCTAGGCTAGGTCCGGCGGGAGTGGGTCTGAAGTGGGGATGCGTTGACTCTGCACGACGCGCGATGCCGTTACAAGCGAAAAGTTCGGCGGCGGGTTGAAAACGGAGTTCGCGGAGGACACAGCGTCCTGCCGACTCACCGGATCAGGACAACCCGTCCCTTCGCGGCATTCGACCCCGCGCCTTCGAAGGAGTAGAAGTACACCCCGGACGGGAGTGCGTTGCCGGCCGCGTCGCGTCCGTCCCAACGGACGTGGTGGTCGCCGTGGAGCGGCAGGGTCCGCACGCTGCGCCCCGCGGTGTTGAGGATGCGAAGGCTCTCGAACGACCGAAGATCCGCGTCCCATTCGAAGCGGATCTCGGACGAGCGTCGCGCCGGATTGGGAAAGGCCCGGCTCACGGGCGCCACGGCCACCGCCGCGGGGGCCGACACCGGGGTACTCGGCACGATCCGGTACAGTCCACTGGGCGTCCCGCCGGGAATCAGCTTCACGAAGTACAGGGCGCCGTCGGTGCCGACCTGGAAGTCGGCGATGTAGAAGAAGCCCGTGGCCCATTCGGTGGCGGTGGGCTGGCCGGGGAAGGGCGCGACCTCCGACCACGTGCCGCCCACGTTCTCGAGACAGCGAATCCAGCCGCCGTAGAACTCGGAAAAGAACACGAGCCCGTCGTACGCGGACGGAAACGCGCTGGGCCCGCCGGAGGAGCGATACGTGGGCCCGGCCACGATGGCCGCGGCGATGCCGTGCGGGAACGTGTAGGCCGGGTCGGTGAACGTGTTCCCCAGACCGCAGGTCCGCCCCAGCCCGGGATCGATGAGCCCCTCCCAGTGCGGCCACCCGTAGTTCCCGCCGCCGCCGTACGGCACGTGATTGATCTCCTCGAAACTCACCAGCCCCACGTCGCCGATCACGAGATCGCCCGTGGCCGAGTCGATCGTGAAGCGGTACGGGTTCCGCAACCCCCAGGCGTAGTGCAGCCGCTCGTTCTCGTTCGGCCCGGGGAAGGGGTTGCCGGACGCCGGCGTGATGTCGGATCGGGGCGGCGGTCCGGCCCCGGTGTCCGGCATGGCGGCCACGTCCATCCGCAGGATGCCGGCGGTCAGGGAGGTGAGGTCCTGCGCGTTGCAGGCGTCGCCGTCGTCGCCCAGGCTCAGGTAGAGCATGTCGTCCGCGCCGAACCGGAGCGTCCCGCCGTTGTGGATCTCGATGACGTCCGGGAGCTCGGTGAGGAGATGGAACGGGCTCGCCAGGGTGAGGCTGGCGCTGGCGCCATCGGTGAGGTCGCCGGACGCCGTGTACATGGTGACCCGACCCTGTTTGCCGGTCTCGGCGGTCAAGTGCGTGTAGTAGAAATACACGTACGGACGCGCGGGCCAGGCGGGATCCACGGCGATTCCCAGCAGGCCTCGTTCCGCTTCAATCGACACGTCCGGGATCGTAAGGATCACCGGAGCCACGGCGGACCCCACGGCGTGGAGCCGCACGTTCGCCGTGTTCCGCTCGATGATGAGGAAGCGGCCGTCGGGAAGTGGGGCAAAGCCGACCGGCCGCCCCGGCTCGAACACGCTCGTGATGACCGGTTCCACCTGGAACCCGGTGGGGAGCGTCTGGGCCTGAGCGATGGCGGGGAGCAGCAGCGCGACCCACCCCCAGCGTGGCAGCGTGCGAACGACCCGCGATGCATTCAGCATGAGAGGACCCGGTGAAGGTGGACGTGATCGGCGAAGGTTCAGCATAGGACGGGGAAGGGGCCGGAATCAATCCC
>BQJX01000594.1 GCA_021604925.1 Gemmatimonadota bacterium | reverse complement strand
CACTATGAGCACCACACAGCCAAGCATCAACATCACAAACGCGCACCTCGCGAGCAGCACGCCCGACCAGCGCAAGCAGGGGCTTCTTGGCTTCGTCGAGATCGAGATCGGCAGAGGCCTGAAGCTCACAGGTATCACCCTGCGCCGGACGCTTGCCGGACGTCGTGTACTGAGTTTCCCGAGTCGGCGCGACAACCGCGGCAAGGAGTGGTTCTTCATCAGGCCACTTGATGATGAGACGCGCCGGTCGATCGAACACCAGGTGTTCGAGATTCTCGGGATCGAGGGCACAGGCCAATGATCTCCCGACGTCGCCAGATTCAGTTCACCGTCACGACCGAGGGGACGAGCGTCCTCGCAACGCCGCAAGCGGTCGACGACGCGCTCACTCTCCTCGCTCGGTGGCTTGTGTCGCGAACGACGCGGCCAACCGAAACCAAAGAGCAGGATTGCCTTGCTGTGCTCGGGCACCTGAGCGTTACTGGTCCTCGGGATAGGGAACAGCAATAGGACACACCATGAAGCGAGCAGTAGGCTATCTCAGGCGCAGCACTTCGCACCAAGACGCAAGCCTTGGCGATCAGCAGAAATCCATCGAGCGCTACGCCAACAACCAGGCGATCGAGATCATCGACTGGTACACCGACGATGCGATCAGCGGCGTTGTCACGGCCAAGCGACAGGCATTCCTCAAGCTGATCGACGACGCGAAGGGAGAGCGGCGCGAGTGGGACCATGTGCTGGTCTACGACGTCAAGCGCTTCGGGCGGACGGACTCCGACGAGGCCGGTTTCTATAGGTTCCAGCTCCGGCAGGTCGGCGTCGACATCATCTACGTCAGCGAGAACTTCAAGGATGACGAGACCGGGGACCTTGTGCGCAACATGAAGCAGTGGATCGCACAGCAAGAATCCCGTGACACATCGAAAGTGACGCTACGCGGCCAGATCTCGAACACCGAGCGCGGCTCCTGGTCGGGTGGGCAAGCACCATACGGCTTCGACTTCGCGTACCACGACACAAACGACGTCCACTACCAGACCGTCCGTTTCCTGCCGAGCGGCGACAAGCACGTGTTCACGCCGGATGGGACCCTGAACCGAACGATCCCGAAGGGGCAACGTATCAAGCAGTCCCGCGGCGACCGGATCCATCTGGTGCCGAGCCTCATTGAGCGCGTTGAGACCATCCAGCGCATCTTCAACCTCTATCTGGACGGGACGGGATTCCGTGCTATTGCGGAACGCCTGAACGACCTCGGGATCCCGTCGCCCAGGAATCGTGAGTACTCGAGGATTCACGACGGTCACTGGGCGCCCTCCACCATCCGCGAGATCATCACGAACCCCGCGTACCGCGGAGACTTGGTCTGGAACCGCCGGACTGCAGGGAAGTTCCACAAGGTCTCGAACGGCCATGCCGTGCCCCGCTCGCGCTACGCCACGAAGAAGGTCGAGCGAAACGACGAGGCCGACTGGATCGTGATCGAGGGCGCGCACCAGCCCCTGGTTGACCCGATCGTATTCGACCGGGCTCAGAGGCTGCGCAAGAGCCGGGAACGAAACACCAGCGGCAACCGGTACCACCAGGGCCGCGCCAAGAACTCTCCGTACATGCTCTCTGGCCTCATCACTTGCGCATGCTGCGGGCACAAGTTCCAGGGTATGAAGACGACGAAGGGCAAGCCACGTAAGGACGGCACCAAGGTCACGACCTGGCGTTACATCTGTGGCGGCTACCGTGCCAAGGGCAAAGAGGTCTGCCGGCGGATCGTTCTTCGCCGCGACGAGCTTGAGGCCGAGGTGCTCGCGGTCATTGAACAACACGTCGGGAAGTTTCTCGCACAGGGCGGTCGCGAGCGCCTGGCCGAGAAGGTGCGCGAGGTCGTCGAGACCGAGCAAGGCGGCAACCCCCGTGAGGAGATCCCAAGGCTACGCCAGCAGATGGCCGAGCTCGAGGCACGGACCGACGAACTGATGGACTCGCTGACCCCGACCAACCGGGAGTTCGTCGACAAGAAGCTCACCGCCATCAAGCACGAGCGAGAGGACCTGGACCGCCGGATCGGCGAGCTTGGAGCGATCACCGCGACCGAGGTCGATCAGGAACGAGCAGTCGACGAGGCCATGCAGGCGATGGAAGAGTTCGGAGAGGTGATTCGGGAAGGCAGCATCGAGGAGCAAAAGATCTTCGCCCGGGCGTTCATCCACGAGATCGTGGTCGACGCGGACGAGCTCGAAGCGAGGGTGTACCTAAGAAAACTGCCGCTGGTCTCGGCTGAAACCAGCGGCAATTCGTCTTTTAAAGTGGTAGCGGGGACAGGATTCGAACCTGCGACCTCCGGGTTATGAGCCCGACGAGCTACCAGACTGCTCCACCCCGCGTCATGGACTCGTAGAGTAGCTCTGAGGTTCCAGGCGAGTCAACCGCCAGGGTACGAAATCCCGTTTTTTCTATTGACACCGGGAATGTCGGCGCCGGAACGCTACGGGGGTGCAAGCCGGATGCCTGGCGGTGCCTGGGTCGTGCCTGGCTGGACCTGGACTGCTGCCGTACCCGGCATCGGATCGGCTGGCGCTGCGGCTGCTATTCGGTGCCGCCGGGCTTGGTGTCGCCGTTGGTGGAGGCTTGGTCGGCCCACCAGGCTTCGATGGTGGCGAGCTGGGGGGTGCGCGTGGTGTCGCCGGCGTCGGGGTCGAAGTCGAAGGACTGATCGGCAAAGAGTTTC
>BQJX01000593.1 GCA_021604925.1 Gemmatimonadota bacterium | reverse complement strand
CACGCGACCCACCAGGAACCCGTGCATCAGCATTCCCGGGACAGCCACGATGAGACCGAACGCCGTCGTGTTCAGCGCCTGCGAGATGCCGGCGGCCAGGAATGCGGATCGCTGCGACGGATCGGCGGCGCCCACCGCGGCAAACGCCGTGGTCAGCCCGAAGATCGTACCCAGCAGACCCAGCAGCGTGGCCGTGTTGGCAAAGAGGCTGAGCAACGGCAGGCGTCGCGACAACGGCGGCAGCACCATGGCCGATTCGCCATCGGCGGCGTTCAGCAGCGAGTCCTCGTCGCGGGAGTGGGACGAAAGGATGGCGAACGCGACCTGCCCCATCGGCGACTGGACCTTGCGCGCGAGTTCGCGGGCGCCCTGGAAGTCACCCTTAGCCACGCGATCCGCCAGGTCCTTCGTGAACTTGTCTCCGTTCCAGGCGGACGCGCGGGCGATCACCCAGAACCGTTCGAGGGCGCCGGCCAGCAGGAACACGCCGAGCACGAGAATGACGTACATGAAAGGGCCGCCGCCTTGAAAAAAGGTGGCGAACTGGGACAGAGCGCTCATCGGACTTCCTCCTGGGTCGAGCGGGTCACTTCCGGATCGTGAATCGGTGCGGGGGTCCCCGCGGGGTCCCCAGGTGCGGTCTCGGGCTCCGGCGGCGGCAGGACCGCGCCGGGAATGCCGGGTGCGGCCGGCAACACGTACAGGTCGAAGCAAAGGGGTGCCAGGGACGCCACTCCGGCGGCCGTGGGCCCCGCGTAGTGGTCGAGCCAGTCCATCGGCCGGGCCACGTCGCGCGACGTGATGAACAGGACCTCGGGCAGGCGCACTTCGCCTTCGATGGTGACCGTGTCGAGAGTCCGCGGTTCCGCCCGCGCCACCGCGGACAGGATCAGCAGGATCAGCGTGACGAGGCCCGCGGCGATCACGTGACTCGGAATCGATCGGCGGCGCACGGCGACGCGCACCTTGGGCTCCGCTTCCTGCCGACGAGTGGTTCGCCTGCTCATGGCTGTGCCTCCTCGGGTTCGTTCGTGCCCGCGGCCACTTCGACGGCCAGGATCTCCGCCAGTCCGTCCGGGTCTTCGGTGGAGAACTCCAGATAGCGGCGGAACCAGTCGCGCGCCGAGTCCTCATCGAATCGGTAGAAGCGATCCACGATGGCCAGGTTGTAGAACGGTCCCGGCAGCTTCGGGTCCGCGTCGATGGCGGTCAGGAATGCCTTCCGCGCCGCTTCCGGTTCGCCGGCGTAGAGGCGCGTGATTCCCCAGTTGTTCCGGTTCACGGCGCTGTCCGGATCGGCATCCAGGGCGCGCCTCGCGGTCGCTTCGGCCACGGTGAAGTCGTCTCCGCGAAGCTGCAACCAGGTCCGCATGGACTCGGTGGGGTTCGCGCTCTCCATCAATGCCGCCGCGCGGTCGAACTCTTCCATCGCCTCGTAGTGCAACGCCAGGGCCAGGCGCAACTCGCGGTGCTCGGCCGTGGCCGCGCGGGCGCCTTCCAGCAGGGCCACCGCTTCTTCGTGACGGCTCTGGTCCCAGAACAGCTTGCTCAGCAGCGAAAGCGAGGGTGCGTGTTCCGCATCCCGCGACAGGGCCGTGCGCAGTTCGCGTTCGGCGGTCACGGCATCGGCGCCCGCCATGGCATGTTCCGCCAGCCGGAACGGCCAGAGCGGCTCGTCGGGTTCGTCCGCCGACCGTTGCGCCCACTCCGCCGGATCGGCACCCGCACGCGGATCCGTGGCGGACCCGCCGCCCAGGAACGGGATCGAGCCGCAGCCGGAGAGCCAGAAGGCGCCCCCCACCAGTAGCGACATGGAAGCCAGCGTGCGAATCGTCACGGTGCCTCGTCGGGTTGCCGGTCTTCCGCCGCGATCAGCGGATACACCACTTCCGGTCGGTGCAGGAATCGGGTGGCCACGCGCGGCCAAAGCTGCCGGCGCGCCGCGTGCACCCACTCATCGTCGACGTCCTCGGCCGTGGCCGCGCCGGTCTGCCGGACCAGCTCCGCCCAGGCCTCCTCGCCGCGGTCGAAGAACTGCCAGGATTGCTCCTCCAGTACCTCTTCGTAGGCGTAGAGATCGTCTTCCGTTAGATCGGCGGGACGTTCGCTCTCCATGAGCGCGTCGCCGAAGGCCACGAGACATTCCCCGATGCGCACCGCGGAGGCCCGGTTCCACGGAGCGATCTCGTAGGCCGCGGCGTTTCGGTACTCTTCGAGAACGTTCTCCAGAAGTGACTTCTTTTGCGCAACAGAGGGCGCCAGCGGCAACGTGATGCGGGTCCGCTCGTACGCGGTCCGCGCTTCTTCGCCGCGCAGGAAGCGAACGCGGGCCAGCAACTTGGGCGCGGCCAGGTCCGGACGAGCGTTGGTCAGTTCGATGTAGCGGGCGAGATGGGAGGGCGATGCCGCTCCGTCTCCGGCCAGCGCGAGCAGCGCCGAGACCGGCTCCCCGGGGCCCACCGAATCCAGCTCGCGGGTCGCGCGCGTTTCGAGAATCTCGACCGCGGTCTCCACGTCGTCGGGGAAGCGTTCCAGGTAGGATGTCTGCGCGACCTCGGACGACACCACATCGCCCGCCGCCAGGAACAGGTCGGCGGCCAGCATCAACGCGGAGCCCGCGTCGGCATCCGCGGGGAAGTCCGTGGCGAAGTCGCGGTAGGCGCGGGCCGCCGCGGCCGGGCGCTCCGAGCGCTCCCAGGCCTTGGCCACGTTCAGTCGCGAGTCGCGGGCGTACTC
>BQJX01000592.1 GCA_021604925.1 Gemmatimonadota bacterium | reverse complement strand
GCCGCGAGCGGGCCCGGTTCGAGGAAGCACTGGAGCGGGTGCCGGCCGAGGGGCCGTCGCGGTAGCTACAGGATCTCCGGCCGGTCCACGGTTCGCTCGTTGCGCACGTCGCCCGTGTTCAGCGTGGACGCCGGCTCGAAGAGCAGCACGTGGCACTCCTCCTTGGCCACCGGCAGGTGCTCCACGCCCCGGGGGACCACGAGGAACTCCCCCTCGGAGAGGGTGACATCGCCGTCGCGCCGTCGGATCGTGAGCTCTCCGCGCAGCACGAGAAACAGCTCGTCCTCCTCCGGATGGGAGTGCCAGCAGAACTCGCCCTTCAACTTGGCCACCTTCACGTGCTGGCCGTTCAACTCGGCGAGAATGCGCGGACTCCAGTGTTCGTCGAAACGGGCGAGCGCGTCCTGCAGGCAAACCTTCTTCATGGGCGGACCTACTCGTCTTCGGGGGCGGTGAGTCCCCGTTGCACCGCGTCGCGGAACTTCCCGATGCGGTAGAGGAGCTCCTCGTTGTCCGGCTCGATCTCCCGGTACTTCTCCAGGAACTCCAGGCCCTCGCGGAGGTCCGCACCCTCGCCCTGCATGGCCAGCTTGGTGTCGATGTACCCCATGGCCACTTCCACGTTCAGGGGGTTGAGCTCCATGGCCTGTTCGTAGAGCGGGAGCGCCTGGTCGAGGTACCCGCGCGTTTTCCACGTCTGTCCCAGTTGGAGCAGGAACAGGTCGTCGTCGGGCGCCGCCGCGATCGCCTGGTGAAGAACGCTGATCGCGTAGTCGAAGTCCTGGGTCTGCAGGAGGAGACGGCCGAGGTTTGCGAACCCCGCCGCGTACGTGGTGTCCGTTTCCACCGCTTCGCGCATGTAGGCGTGCGCAGCCGTGAGGTTCTGGACGTTCGCGTACCGGATGCCCATGCCGGAACGCAGCGTGGCGAACCCGCGCCGGACGGCGCGGTCGCGCGGATTGAGCGCCAATGCCTCCTCGTACGCGTCGGCGGCATCGTACGGTTGCTTGCTGAGCTCGAACTCCAGGGCGGCCCGCTCCAGATCGCGGGCCCGCGTCACGTTCTGCACGGCGGCGCGGAAACCCTCGGCGGGGGTGTTCGCGAACAACGCGACCACGTCGTCGCGCAACGCGGCCAGGCCGGGCACCGGGTCCACCGGGGACTCCGTCCTTCGCCGCCGGGCTTCGGCGCGTCCCAGAGTCGGATTGCGGCGGGAGTGCACGGGCGCGTCTCCCGCGATTCGCCGGACCGTGGCATCGTTGATCAGGAACTGCGACAGCAGCGTCTCCGGCGTTTCGATCCACGAGTCCGCCGCCGCCCGGGCGACGGAAGGGCGTCGGTAGGAGGCCAGCAGCTTCCCGAAGTCGTGGCGTCCGGGCGTCTTCTTGGCCAGGAGAACCAGGTCTCCGGTGCCCGCGTCCCACACTTCCACCTGCGCGAACACGGAAGCGAACGTGGACAGCAGGATCTCGACGCCGGTCTTGGTCAGCGCCTCGGAGGGGAGCCAGTAGGCAAGCATCCCGCCATCGGCGAGTCGGTCGCGCACCAGCGAGAGGAACTCCACGGTGCACGTGGCCGCGGATCGCTCGGTCCACGCCCCGGAAGCCTGGTGGAGGATGACGTCGAACGGCTCCGAGCGGGAGAGCAGGTCGCGCAGGTCGCCGATCCGGGTGCGGACCCTCTCGTCCTGGAACGCGGCGTCCACCGTGGGACCGAAGGACCGCGCCGCGCGCAGCCGCATCCGGCTGATCTCGAAGCACTCGACGCGTTCCACGGGATGGGCGACGGCCGATTGCGTGGCCCACCCGGTGCCGGCTCCGATCACCAGGACGCGGCGCGGCGACGGGTGAACGGAAAGCGGCAGGTGGGTCAGCACGCCGTGCGCCTTGGCCGACGTTTCGCGGGCCATTTCCAGTCTTCCGTTGATCAACAGGCGCTTCTGGTGGCCACGCCGGAGGATCGCGGCCGAGTGGTGGCGATCCGTGCCGCGAAAGTCCGGCCAGGTCTTGGGTGTGATCGGGAAGAGCGCCGTACTCGACTGGCGGTTCCGGTCCACCAGGAGGTGTTCGGGAACGATGTGCGGCGGGCTCAACACCGCGGCGGCCACGATCCCCGGACCCACCACGACCAGGCCAAGTTTCAGCAGCGGGCGGAGCGAAACCCGGGTCACGGTCACGCTGGCGGCCACGATCGCGAGCAGGGACACTCCGGCCAGGACCCCTCCGATCTCCCAGCGGGCAATCCCGACCATCGCCAGGACAAAGCCGACCGTTCCCCCGAGCAGCGCCCCGGCGGCCATCCGGAACCCCGCGGTTTCCGGCGCGGCCCAGCTTCGCGCGGCGGACAGCAGCACTCCGGCACCCGCCCCCAGCAGAAGCGCGGGCAGGCCCACCCGCAACGCCGCCAGCATCAGCCCTCCGCGAACAATCCCGGCGAACGTCTCCGAGTTGGCGACCAGCTCGGCAAAGCGGTCCGGCAACGCGTCGTAGTTGCCGAGGACGAGGATCGCGCTCACGCCCACCAGCGCCACCAGCGACTGGACAATGGCGATGGCCCGGGGTGCGCGCACGTTGCGACCTGCCACGATGCCCACCGCCAGCCCCACGGTCACGGCCAGCAGGAACACGAACGATGCGACCGGGGTGGCGGGCAGGTCGTTGCCGAACACGGGAACCAGGGTGCGCACGCTCATCTGCGCCAAGGCGAACAACAGCAGTCCCACGCCGGCCGAAACCCACG
>BQJX01000591.1 GCA_021604925.1 Gemmatimonadota bacterium | reverse complement strand
CTCGGCGCCCCATGGCACTGATTGCCGTCGCCCCGGAGTATGCCGCGGGGTAGTTGATCGGCTTGCGGCCGCCGTTTCCTGCTGCAACCACGACAAGCATGCCTTGGTTGCGAGCGTCCTGGACGGCCTCCGCGACGATGCGATCGAAGGGTCCGCCGCCAAGGCTGAGATTGATGATGTCGCATCGATTCTCTGCAGCGAAGATCATCGCTTTGAGAACGGCGTAGTTCGTCGCGCCGCCGTTTGCGGGAAACACCCGGAAGGCATGAAGCTCGATTCCCGGCGCAATCCCCCGGAGCCCTGACGGCGGGGCCCCGTTGGATGCGATCAAGCCGGCCACGTGGGTACCGTGGCCGCGAGGATCCTCGTAGTCCGTCGAGGGTTCGCCCGTCACGGTATTCCGCCCCGAGACGATCGTCAGGTCTCGATGGGGACCCACACCCGTATCGATGACACCTATCGTTACTCCCGTCGAATGGTCGAAGTTCGTTGTGCCATAGTACCTGCGGACGGCATCGGTATAGGATAGATCGACCGGTTCGATTGGTAAGGTGATCTGACCGGGCACCGCAATCCCTTTGCGGAAACCGCCCCAGTAGCCGGGAGGAGCGTAGGCGTACAGTCTTTCGACTGCATTGCCTGATACCTGGAGGGAGACCAGGCCCGCATGGTCGGTGTGGCCTGCGTCACCTCGACGCGTTGCGAAGTTGCTGAAAGCGACGACTCGAACATTCGCCAGCGGGGCGCCCGATGCCGCATCCTGGCACTCGACAGTGAGCGAGGCCAATCCTCCACCTGAAGCAGGCCCGGCAAGCGGTAGGAGCTCGGGATCAGGCGGATCGTACTCGATGACAGGGAGTGCACGCACGGGCGAGTCCGACGCATTGGCGACCTCCTCCGCATCTTCGCGACTCATCTCCACGAGCTTCGGTCCGTTCTCCTTGGTAGTGTCGATGACTTTCATCCGGCCTGCATCGATCTCAGGGTGGAGGAACGCAGGGATCGCCTCGCTCGTGCTACGTGCCATCGGGAGTCGAGCCAATGCGACCTCGGCGTCGCTCGAGCGAGCGGCGATGAGTCCATCGCGTGGCAGTAGGACATATCGTCCGAATTCTGGCATCTGATGCTCCTCCAATCAGGGAACCGCCCGGGCTCCTTCCGAAGGTGGTGACCCGATGGCGTTCCGCCGCCTGATCACGCGACGGTAGGAACGACAAGTTGTCCTCGCATGTAGCCGGTCAACGTATCCGCATCCCAACTGCCCATCCAGAAGCTCATCTCCCAGGGCATCGTGGAGTCGAGCTTTCCCGCGAGCGGCGAGCCGCTCGGTAGGGAGATCGTGGGCGCGTCGCGCAGCGGAAACCGGTAGGGGACTGCGCTGTGGAGTGTCCCGGTGATGGCACCCCCTGCGGGTGCCGCGAGCTGAACCAGCCGTTGTTCGAGGATCTCGCGTTTGTGCGGGTCCGTCTCGCTGGACAGATCGGACTGCAACGCGTTCAGTCGGGCCTGCCGGTACGCGCGAGCCTGTTGAGAGTTCGAGATGGTCACGCCTCGGACATCGGTGTCCGGTATCCCGATGATTCCCTGACCCATGAACGGATTCCTCTGGACAACGCTCTCCACATCGTAGCTGCTCCCACGCACGGGCCGTAGATCGCCGCTGGAGATCGAGACCCGTAGAGGAGAGATCGGTTCGCGTGCGTCTCCGGCGATGGATCCGTTCCGTCCTTCGAAAACGGCATCATCGAGAAACGCGACCCTGCAGCCCAGGAGTGACGAAACGTCGAGCGAAGCGGTAGTGGTCGCCTCGACGACGTCGACACCGATCGTTGGGGAACGGCTGCGAAGCGCGAGAGGTTCCTGCAACCGAATCAAGCGATCCAGATCCGGTTCGGTGCCGAAGGCGAAAGTCCAGCCGCCCGTGCCGCGCGGTGCGTCGTAGGCCGCAGAATCCGTCGCCAATCGACATTGGAAGAAGCCTTGGTACTGCAAGCGGATCATGGATCACCCTTTCAGTTCGTTCACGTTCTCGGCGAGTCTTGCGAGGTTGTCTGCGATTCTCTCCAGTCCGGCGTGGACCTCGTTTCTCTCCCTTGCAAACTCGGCTTCAGCTCGCAACCGCTCGGTGAGCACATGCCAGACCACGCTGCGATTCCACGGGACATCCGGTATCATGAAGTGCTCGAACGTTGGCCCGGCCAGGAGGTCCTCGCCTACCGCCACGGCGAGCTCCGGCAGAATGTTCTGCCCAAGTGGGCGGACCACGGACTTCATCAATCCGGGGATGAGTGTGGATCGAAGGAAGTCCTGAGGGTTGTACCCGGGAAGGGGAACTCCCTCTTTCTCCTGAAACTTGTAGTACTGAGCCAACGCCAGAAGAGTCGTGGTGTAGATCGAGCCGAACAACGAAGCGACGTCGCGAGCGCTCGGGTTCGTCAGCTTCGTACCACGGCCAGGCGCCAGTACCTGGGGATTGGGTGCGACGGGTCGGTAGGGTCGGAAGTCTGGCGAATGCGCGAGCTCGGCTACGTACTCGCGTTCGATCCGCTGGAAGGCGTGATAGTGCGAATCGGCACCGCCGGACGGTGTGCCCTCTCCCTCGATGACGATATCCCGGATTGCCTGTCGTGCTTCTTCCATGGACAGGACCGAATGAACTTCGACGCTGCTGCTCCAACGCCGTCGATCCTGATCCGAGTGTGCGCCGATGAACGCCCTCGCTTCACCCAGCGACTCGAGGCCTT
>BQJX01000590.1 GCA_021604925.1 Gemmatimonadota bacterium | reverse complement strand
TACTGCGACCGCTGCCGCGAGACGCCGAAGCACTCGGCCCACTGGGCGGGGCTCACTCCGGATCCGCGCGCCAGCGGCTCCCGCACCTCGTGGGGACCCGGCGTGGGTTCATCCTTGCGTCCCACCACCGGTCGCGGTGCTGCGGCCAGCCCGGACACGGCCAGTTCGCCGGTCGACACGGCCACGACCTCCACTCGAGGGAGCGACTTCCCGGGCAGCGCCAACAGGTTCAGCAGCATCGGCAGGTCCGGCTCGCCGGGATCGGCCAGATACAGGCCGCCCTCCACGAACGGTCGCTGCGCGAGCCCGTCGCGAAGGGCCACGAACTCCAGCGCCGGCTCCTCCATGGTCCAGAGGACCTCCAGCGAGGTCTCGTCCGAATGGAGGACGCGCAGTTGCCCCGCGCGCGCGGATGAGAACGAGAGGAGCAGCAAGGCCGGTAGCACGGCCGAGAGAATCCGGAATCCAGGGAAACGCATGCGTTCAAACTCCGACGTCGTGGTCAGGGTGCGGGGGTCGGGGCCGTAGGTACGTTTCCGATTCGGGGGCGATCGGTCGAACGAAGCGCCGGATTTGTGCTCCGGCCATAACGCATTGAAGTTAACCACGATACGTGACGGGTGTCAAGAATGGCCCAGCCCCTTGGGCAGGCCGTCCTCCAGGTAGGACCCCATCGCGAGGAATCGCTGAAGGCGCGCCTCGACCAGTTCGGCCGGGCTCAGCTGCTCCAGCTCGGCCAGGGCGCTGTCCAGGGTGTCCCCGACGGACGTGGCCGCCGCATCCACATCGCGGTGGGCGCCGCCCGGCGGCTCCGGAATGATCCCGTCGATCACTCCCAGCTTGGACAGGTCCTGGGCCGTGACCTTGAGCGCCTCCGCGGCCTCCGGCGCCCGCGCCCGGTCGCCCCACAGGATGGCGGCGCACCCCTCGGGCGAGATCACGGAGTAGACGCTGTTCTCCTGCATGAAGGTCCGGTCGCAGACCCCCAGCGCCAGGGCGCCGCCGCTCCCGCCTTCGCCGATCACGATGCCCACGATCGGAACGGGCAGCCGGGCCATGACCAGCAGGTTCCTCGCGATGGCCTCGGACTGGCCGCGCTCCTCGGCGGCGATTCCGGGATAGGCGCCCTGCGTGTCGATGAACGTGAAAATGGGACGGCCGAAGCGCGCGGCCATCTCCATGAGACGAAGCGCCTTGCGGTAGCCTTCCGGATGGGGCATGCCGAAGTTGCGCTCCAGCTTGGCCTTGATGTCGCGCCCCTTCTGGTGCCCCACCACCATGACCTTGCGGCCGCGGAACGAGGCCAGACCACCCACAATGGCGCGGTCGTCGCCGAAGCCGCGATCCCCCTTCAACTCCAGGAAGCACCCGGTGAGTCGCTGCAGATAGTCGAGCGTGTAGGGGCGGCGGGGGTGCCGCGCCAGCTGGACGCGTTGCCATCGCGTCAGACCCGTGAAGATCTGCGTGCGCAGCTTTTCGGCTTTCGTCTCCAGACGACGGAGCTCATCGCGGATCTCGATCTTTTCGCCGTCGGCGAAGTCCCGAAACTCCGCGATCTTCTGTTCCAGCTCGACGAGCGGTCGCTCGAAGTCGAGCCAGCCTCCCATCCCTTCGCTCATCTGGCCTCCGCGTCGGCGCGGTGTTCGCGCCTAGAAGCTCTCGGTATAGGAGAACGTGAACTCGCGTCCCCATCCTTCGTCGACCACGACGTCGGAGAGACTCGGGTCCACAGCCTCCGAATTGTCCAGCATGTCCCGCACGACGAGCCGGATCTCCATCTGCGGCGCCACCGACCAGCCCAGCATGGCGTTCAGGTAGCCTCGCCCCTTGCCGTAGGCGCCGTCATCCCGGTTGTCGTTCGACGCCAGATCGTACTCCATGCTGAGCGCCAGCACCGGGCCCAGGCTCTTTTCCGCGCCGACGAAGACGTTCGGGTCCTTGTCGTCCTTCTCTTCGAGCGAACGGTTGATCCCGCCGTGGACCGAGAAGTCGCCCCACAGGTCGTAGTTCTTGGACAGAACGCCGTAGACCCCGCGCGACTTGTACTGGAAGCGGCTGCGACCCTCGTCGTAGAAACCGGCTCCCTGCGTGTCCACGCCGAACGCGACCGCGGGCATGGTGAACGTCTCCTCGATCAGGCGGGTCTTGAGCGCGAACCCCGGCCTGGGGTACCAGTCCACTTCTCCGTCGCCGATGATCTGGAGCCCGCCAAAGCTCCCGCCCACCGACAGCCAATCCGCGATGCCCACGTCGAGCTTCACCTCGACGCCGCCACCGGGGAAGATCCGGGCGCGCGTCTCGAAGGTCCCCGTGGGAACCAGACCCGCCGTGGGCGTGTCCACGATCGAGCGCGACGGCCACCAATTCTGTGCGTGCACCGGCTGAACTCCGCCGATGTTCCCGAGCAGGAGTGCCAATGCCAATCCGACGGAACGCCGCCACCACCCGTACCCGTGCCTCACCATGTCGACCTCCCATCCCGGCCGAAGAGCCATGCGAGCGCCGGATCGGTTGACCGGCGGGGGGCTCTTCGAGCGCAAGTGACCGTATCACCGGGGTTTCGGAGGGTCAAGGTGGCCCGGAGCGGTCCCGGGACGGCACTCCTAGCCCTGGGCGAACTCGGCGCGCCGGGGCGGCCCCCGTCGCCGGGTGTCGGTCACGTCCGGGGCCCAGTTGCCGCCGAGGCGAACGGACCCTTCCCCGGCCAGTTCCTCCAGCTCCTGGATCGTCTCCGTCGTGGCCGGAAG
>BQJX01000589.1 GCA_021604925.1 Gemmatimonadota bacterium | reverse complement strand
GACCCTGGAAGAACCGCCTGCGCCCGTCGCTCGCCGCGGGAGTCGGACTGCTGATCACGGTGATCGTGGTCACGCTCGGCTGGCGCGTGAAGTGCGCCGAGCACCGGCAGGCGCGGACGGAAGCCGCGCGGCTGGAGGGCGAGATGCTGGACATGCGGATTCGACTGGAGCGCGTGGAGGCGGACCGGGCCGAACTGGCCCCGGAGGACCGCGGGCACGGGCCCGGCGGGGCGCGGAGCCGGGACGAGGAGTGGTTCTTTGCGGGGCCCACTGCGGCCTCCGCGGCGCTGGATCTCATGACCGCGGCGGACCGGTCCGGGTTCCGACGCCTCAGCTACGCGGGCGGCGAGAGCTCGGTGGAGGCGCGCTTTCCCACCTCGGAGGATCTTCCGGTGCGTCACCCGGTGTACCTGGTGCGCTGGCCGGTCCACTTCGAGATGGAAGCCACGTACGACCAATCGCTGGAACTCATGGAGAGCCTGGCCATGGCCGCTCCCGCGTTCTCGCTGAGCCGCCTTCGCCTGGATGTGGCGCTGGACAGTCGGGGCGATGTGGTGGACCGGCTGGTCCTGACCGGAGAACTCGCCGGCCACTGGTTCGACGGCAAAAGGAGACCCGATGTCGAGTGACGATCCCCGGAAGCTCGCCGCGGCGATCGCCGTGCTGGTGCTGGCGATCGGCCTTCTGTCGTACCAGATCGTGCGCCGCGGCGACCGGCCCCGAGTGGCCGAGGCCGGCACGGCCGATCCCGGCATGATGGAAGAGGACGCGGTTCCCGAGCCGGCCGTGGTGGCCTGGACCGCACCGGAGGACGGCTTCACGACGATGCTGCGGCGGAATCCGTTCCTGCGTCCCGCGTCCGTGTCCGGAGCCAAGTCCACCGGGGCTGGAACGGGATCCGGGGTGCCGCGAAGCCAGCGTCCCCGGCTCGGTGGGATTCGCACCGGCCCGAATCCGATGGCGATGATTGACGAGCAGGTTCACACGATCGGGGAGAGCGTCCGAGGGTGGCGCATCACCGCGATCGAACGAACCCACGTGACCTTGGAGAGAAACGATGGCAGGACGATCGATCTGGTGGCGCAGTAGCGTCATCTCCGCACTGCTGCTTCGCTCCGTCACCGCGTCCGCCTCGGACCTGGCGGCGGCCGAGCAGGATCCGCCCGCGCCTTCCGAGGCGACGGCTTCGTTCTGGGCGGTCCCCGCGCTCTCGACCGACACGATCGATGTGAGCTTCACCGATCGGGACCTGGTCTCCTCGTTCCGGTTCCTGACCGGCGAGGAAACCAACGTGATCGCGGTGGGTCCCGTGGCGCCGAACGTGTCCGTCGATCTTCGCCAGGTCACGCCTGGGCACGCGCTGGACGCCGTGCTTCGCTCCGTGGGAGTGGCGGCCCGGTTCGAGGACAACACCGTGTTCCTCTCGGCGCTGGAGGATCGCGTGGTCCGGATTCCGATGGTGCTCCAGGAGTCGTCGAGTCCGTGGGAGGAGCTCCAGACCGCGATCGCGGAACTGGTGTCCGATCAGGGAAGCGTGGCGCTGAACCGAAGCGGCGGCGTGCTGACCGTGAGCGATCGCCCCGCCGATCTGGATCGGCTGGAGGAGCACGTGTACGAGGTGCTCCACGCCATGACGCGCCAGGTGGAGATCGAAGTGCAGGTGATCGAGGCGGTGTATCAGGACGACGTGGGCGCCGGCATCAACTGGGCCCTCCTGGATGGCGTGCTGGATCCGGGCTGGGGCGTGGCGGGCGGAACCATGGCCGGGAACGTCGCGTTCCAGCAGACGACGGACATTCGCGAGAACTTCCAGATCGGGGTGCTCAAGCCCGGGCGCTGGCAGGCGTTCCTGGATGCGTTCGAAGAGCGGGTGGAGCTGAACATCATCTCGCGCCCGCGGATCACGGCGCTGTCCAACCAGCCGGCCACCTTTGAGGTGAAGGAGAAGATCCCGTACCTCACCAAGACGGTCAGCCAGGAAGGCGGCGTGATCCAGACCGAGTTCGAACTCCAGTTCGACGAGGCCGGCATCGAGGTCCTGGTGGTGGCGTCCATCGCCGAGGGCGGCGAGATCGCCATGGAGGTGCATCCGATCATCTCGTCGGTCGTGGGGTTCACGGCCAGCCTGCCCGACCTGGGGCCGCAGCCGATCATCGATACGCGCGAGACGAAGTCCACGGTGCGCCTGGCGCAGGGGAACTCGCTGGTCATGGCCGGCATGATGCAGGACCGCGAGAACGTGTCGTCGCTCGGAGTGCCGGTGCTGTCCAGGATTCCGTACCTGGGTCGACTCTTCCGCAGCGAAGAGGTGCGCGTGGACAAGACGGAGATCATCATCGTTCTGACCCCGCGGTCGCGCCGGGAGAGCGCGTTCGTCTCGCTGGAGACGTGGGACCACGTGGGTTCGGTCGACGTGATCGTGACGGATGAGACCATGCCCACGCATCTCGCGGCGGCGCGTTCGCGTCGGGCGTGGGAAAGCCTGACCGCGGGGAACACGCAGCGGGCGGTGGTGCTGGCGCGCGGCGCCGCGGCCGTGCGCCCGTCCGACTGGTGGGCCCTGAACAACCTGGGACTGGCGATGCGCCAGGCGGGCTTTCTGGGCGACGCGGAGCGCACGCTTCGGCTGGCGGTGCGCGCCCAGCATCCCGCCGAGCCCGTCGCGCTGATGAACTGGGGGACGCTGCTGCTGCACCGGGGTCGGGCGGCGGAGGCCGTGGAACCGTTGCGCGAAGCGGCCGCACGCGCGCC
>BQJX01000588.1 GCA_021604925.1 Gemmatimonadota bacterium | reverse complement strand
TACGGAGGCAGCGGGGTGCCCGCGGGCACGTGCTCGTCGGCCCGGGCCTGTCCGGCCACCAGGTGAATCGGCAGCACGCCGCCCCACACGGACGGGTCCTCTTCTTCCGGATCGAACGACGGCGGGCCGGACCGCACCTTCACCGAGATCTCATCCAGCGGCATTGCCACCACCAGCGTCTTCTTCAGCTCCACATCCGGGGTCACCGGGCAGTCGGCCGCCCGACCGGGAATCACGTGCTCCATCAGGGCGTCCAGCACGGCGCGCTTCTCACCCTCTTCTTCCACGGCGCGCCCCTGGCCGAACGCCACCACCGAGCGGTAGTTCATGGAGTGGTGCGCGGTGGAGCGTGCGAGCACCAGGCCATCCAGGATCATGACCGAGCAGCAGATGTCCGCGCCGACCGCGGAACGAAGCATGTGATTCGCGCGCGATCCGTGGAAGTAGAGCTGGTCCCCCACGCGGGTATGGATGGTGGGCAGCAGCGCGGGCGCGCCGTCCCACAGGAACGCCAGATGGCAGGTGAGCGCCTCGTCCAGGATCGCATGGGCGGTCTCGGTGTCCAGGACCTCCCGGTCGGGCAGGCGCCTCACTTTGGTGCGGTCGGTGGGCCTGATCTTCGGCATGGACGCCTCTCCGTCATTATTGTTACAGTACAAACATGACGTCTGTACCACGCCTTAGTGTCGCCAAGGGCGACACCGCTGTCAAGATCGCCACCTCGCTGGAAGCGGCGGTGCGGGACGGTCGCCTTCAGCCCGGTCAGCGACTGCCAACGGTGCGACAACTGGCGGAGCAACTGGGCCGGAGCCCCACCACGATCACGGCGGCGTACGCCGTCCTGCGCAGCCGGGGCATCATTGCCTCGCAGGGACGACGGGGAACGTTCGTGAGCCCTCGGCAGGTCTTTGCCACCCGTCCCGACGAGCCCGCGCCTCCCAACACTCGCGATCTCGCCAGCGGCAACCCCGATCCCGATCTCCTGCCGGACTACGCGGAAGCGCTCGCGCGCATCTCGCCTCATCCCGTCCTCTATGGGGCCGACCCGTATGAGCCGGACCTGCTGCGGGAGGCGCGCGCCCTCTTCGAGGCGGACGGCGTGCCTGCCGACCACATCTCGGTGGCGAGCGGCGCTCTGGACGCCATCGAACGCGCGATGCGGGCCTCGCTCCGGCCGGGTGACCGCGTGATCGTGGAGGATCCCGGCTACTTCGGCGTGTTCGATCTGCTGGCGGGACTCGGCCTGAGACTCGTTCCGATCCCGGTGGATGACCACGGCCCTCGCCCCGAAGCGCTGGCGCACGCCCTGAAGAAGGGTGCTGCCGCGTTCGTGTACACGCCGCGGGCGCAGAATCCCACGGGGGCCGCGCTCGGCGAGGCGCGCGTCCGCACGCTGCGCCAATTTCTCACGCGGTGTCCGGACCTCCTTGTAATCGAGGACGACCACGCGGGCAGCATTGCCGGACCGGCACCGCCGCCTCTTCGCGGCCAGGGCGCCGGCCGCTGGCTGACGGTTCGCTCCGTCTCGAAGACGCTGGGTCCGGACCTGCGCGTGGCCCTGCTGGCCGGCGACGCCGACACCATCCGTTCGCTGGAAGACCAGCAGCGGTTGGGCATGCGCTGGGTGAGTCGCCTGCTGCAACAGACCGTGTATCAACTGCTCACCACCGAAGCGGCTCGCCCCCGTCTGACGCTCGTGCGGGACGAGTACGCTCGCCGTCGAACGGCACTCCTGGACGCGGTGCATACGTGCGGTCTGGAAGCGTACGGCCCGTCCGGCCTGAACGTGTGGATCCCGCTTCGCGAGGAGGGGCCCGTCGTGCGGGCGCTCGCCGAGCGTGGTTGGGCGGTGGCCGGCGGCGAGCGATTCCGGATCCGGACGCGACCCGCGATTCGCGTGACCACGGCGACACTGCTTCCCCACGAGGCCTACGCGTTCGCCGAAGACCTGTCGGAGGTCCTGCGGCCCGCACCGCACTCCGCCACGACCTAGCGGCCCCGCAACCAATCATCGATTCTCCGCCTTCGCGGAACTTCTGGCGGTTCCCGGCCTTCTGCCCTACAAACTCGGGGATGAATCTTCCCTACTACGGCGAGTCGGCCGCCCTGGCCACCGCCGTCTGCTGGGCCGTCACTGCCCTCGCGTTCGAATCCGCGGGTCGGCGCGTCGGTTCGCTCCCCGTCAATCTGATCCGTCTGCTGATGGGCTTCGCGTTCCTGGTGCCGGTGATGTGGTGGCGACGTGGAATCCCGCTACCCACCGACGCCACGCCTGAAGCCTGGCTCTGGCTCGGCGTCTCCGGTCTGGTCGGGTTTGCGTTCGGGGACCTGTGCCTCTTCCGGGCGTTCGTCCTCATCGGATCCAGGCTGTCCATTCTGCTGATGTCGCTGGTCCCGCCTCTTACGGCCATGATCGGATGGCTCATCCTCCGCGAATCCCTTGCTCCGATGGAGTGGCTGGGCATGGCGCTCACGGTGGGCGGCGTCACCTGGGTGGTGCTGGAGCGGATGCCGGATACCGGAGCCGGTTCGCGGCGTCCCTCCACGGTGGGAGTCCTGCTGGGGATCGGCGGTGCTCTCGGCCAGGCGATCGGCCTGGTGCTCAGCAAGTTCGGGATGCAGGACTACGACCCGTTTGCCGCGAACTCCATTCGCGTCCTGGCGGGGATCGTGGGCTTCGCGGCCATCTTCTCGTTCACCGGCGGCTGGTCGCGCTTCGTCCAGGCCCTGCGCAACCCGGCCGCGATGCAACGCACTCT
>BQJX01000587.1 GCA_021604925.1 Gemmatimonadota bacterium | reverse complement strand
GGCTCGTGCTGACCGGGACCCCGGTGGACGCGCGAACCGCGGCGTCGATCGGTCTGGTGGACGAGGTCCTTCCCGTGGAACGGATGAAGGATCGGATCGGCGAGCTTCACCGGGCGGGTGCCGCTCCCCCGCGTCGGCGTCCGGCGCCGGGCGCACCGATCGAGGCGCTGGCCGGGTTCTTCGCCGACGCGGACGTGGAGACGCTCCTGCAGGGGAAGGCGACCCACGACGACGCCAAGGTCGCCAAGGAAGCCGGCAAGGTGCGCTTCAAGGCACCGATCGCCACGCGGATCGCGGACGACCTGATCCGAAACGGCGCGGACCTGGATCTCGCCGAGGGACTCGCGCTGGAGCTCTCGCAACTGGAGAAGATCTTCCACACCAAGGACGCCTACGAGGGACTCTCCAGCCTCGGCCGGCGTCGCCCGACCTTCATCGGCGAGTAGCGCTCCGCGCCTCCGCCCGGGCGGTCTGCGCCGCGGCCAGTCTCGCGCCGAAGAAGGCGCGTCCAAAAGAAAGAGGTCCCGGAAGCATCGCCTCCGGGACCTCGACTTGTTGGACCACGGTCCACTCGGTTAGGACATGTGTCCCGAAACGAGCTTGGTCATCTCGAACATCGAAACGGTGCTCTTCCCGTTGAAGACCTTCTTCAGGGCGTCGTCCGCATTGATGTTCCGACGGTTCACGGGATCCTGCAGGTTGTTCTTCTTGATGTAGTCCCACAGCTTCTTCGTGATCTCCGTGCGCGGCATCGGCTTGGCGCCGACCACAGCGGCCAGGGCAGCGTCCGGTGTCACCGGCTTCATGAACGCCGGATTCGCCTTGCGCTTGGTCTTGGGCTTCGCCTTCGCCTTGGGCTTCGCCTTCGCCTTGGGCTTGGCCTTGGGCTTGGCCTTCGCCTTGCGCTTGGCCTTCGGCTTGGCCTTGGCTTTCGCCTTGGTCTTGCGCTTGGCTTTCGCCTTGGTCTTGCGCTTGGCTTTCGCCTTGGTCTTGCGCTTGGCCTTCGCCTTGGTCTTGCGCTTGGCTTTCGCCTTGGTCTTGCGCTTGGCCTTCGCCTTGGTCTTGCGCTTGGCCTTCGCCTTGGTCTTGCGCTTGGCCTTCGCCTTGGTCTTGCGCTTGGCCTTCGCCTTGGTCTTGCGCTTGGCCTTCGCCTTGGTCTTGCGCTTGGCTTTCGCCTTGGTCTTGCGCTTGGCTTTGGCCTTGGTCTTGCGCTTGGCTTTGGCCTTGGTCTTACGCTTGGCTTTCGCCTTGGTCTTACGTTTGGCTTTTGCCTTGGTCTTACGCTTGGCCTTCGACTTGGCCTTGGTTCGCGACTTGGCCATCGCCACCGCAATACCTCCCGGTTGAGTACGGAGAACTGCTGGAAACACGGAACGTTGCACGCCGAGAAGGTGGCTCTCCGACGCGCGAAACACAAGTCTTTTTCGGTGTCACGCCACGAAAACCGCGCCCGGCCGGGAGCGTCTGCCACCCCTCGATCGGCGCGCGGATACTGGACGGTCCTTCGCGAGCATGCGAGGATGACTCGCTCAGGAGGTGGTCCGATGGCCCAAGCTGGTTTCCAACTGCGCGCGTTCGTTTTTCTCGACAGCATGCAACCCCAGTACGCTTCGTTCGTGGGGACGATCACGCAGGGCGATCTTCCCGTGGAGGGCATGGCCTCCCTCTACGTGGAGATGGCCCCGGGAAACGAGGTCTTCCGGGTCGTCGACGTCGCGGTCAAGGGCACCCGCGCCAAGCCGGGCGCCCAGGTCGTGGAACGCGAGTTCGGGATGTTCGAGGTCCACTCGTTCTCGCAGGCGGACGTCATCCAGGCCGGAGACGCGGTCCTGGAGCGGCTGGAGATGGCCGTCGCGGACCGCGTGAAACCCGAGATCGCGTCCCTCCAGGTCATCACGAACGTCGATCCCTACCAGGCACAGCTGCTCAACCGGTTCCGGCGCGGGTCCATGCTCGTTCCGGGCGAGACCCTGCTGGTAGCCGAAGTGGCGCCCGCGGCCTACATCAATCTCGCGGCCAACGAAGCGGAGAAGGGGGCCAACATCAAGATCGTCCACATCTCGGGGGTGGGTCGCTTCGGTCGGATGTGGCTTGCCGGTTCGGAGGCCGAGATCCTGGCCGCCCGGGATGCCGCCGTCTCCGCCATCGAGAGTGTGACCGGCCGGACCGGCTGATCGTCCCGCCGGCGGATCCGCGACCGGGTCCCCCCACCTCCGGCCGCCCGACTTCCCTCCCCGAAGCCCACCGGCCAGAATCCGCAAAGATCGTGCATCTCCTCCCAGGGGCGAAGAAAGACTGAAGCGATCCCTACCCTGCGTCCGATAGAACGACCTAGAAGGCCCGTCTGGATTCGGACGAGGGGAGGACGCTTCATGCCGAATTTGCTCAAGGTCCGGCTTTCCCTGCGGGGACGGCCGATTCGCAGCTTCACGTTCAACCAACCGCGGATCCGCATCGGTCGCGATCCGGGCGCGGACATCTTTCTGGACAACACCGGGATCTCCCGCGATCACGCGGTGATCGAGCGGACCCCGGGCGGCTATCTCCTGGAGGATCTGGGGAGCGCCAACGGCACGTTTCTGAATGAACAACCCGTCCGCAAGGACTACCTCGGCCAGGATGACGTCATCCAGATCGGGAAGTTCGCGCTCTGGATGGGAGTGGAATCCGACCGTCGCGAGAGCGCCGCCCTGGGCAAGGGCAAGGCGGCGGCGATGGAAGGCACCATGGTCATCGATCCCGACTCGCTCATGGAGATG
>BQJX01000586.1 GCA_021604925.1 Gemmatimonadota bacterium | reverse complement strand
CGGAGGGCATCAGGACCTCGTCGTCGGGGTGGGGGAATGCCTATCCACGCGTTGGGCGGCGAATGACTCCGTGCCCGGTACGTCCATCGACCTTCACGGTGAGCGGAGCCTCCAGCGTCACGTGCCGGAGGTTCGGGCTCTCTCCGGCCACGGGCAGCGTCTTCATCCAGTCCCAGTCTATCTTCCCGCCGGAGTCATGCCTAACCATGAAGTAGGGAACGCCGAAACTCGTGATGTTGTGGAAGAAGTGCGACCCCTGGCTGAGATCCCCGGGCAACGAGGGGAGGCTCGCCTCCACGATCGCGTGGGCGCCGCAGATCTGCCCCCAGGTCACCGGACTTCCCAGCCAGGAGTCCGAACTCCCCCACCGTCCGAATCCGACCAGGAGGTAGCCGCGCCCCTCGTCCAGGAAGCGGCGATTCATGGCCGCCGCCTCCTTCGCGATCTCAGCGTTGCGGGCGGGATCATAGTCGTCCGGCTTCACGTACACGATGTCGCGGATCGTCTCCAGCACTCCGTTCCCCATCACCCGATCGGAGGCCACCAGTATGTCGGGGTCTCCGAACTCGTGGGGGTCGACCTCGATCCGGAAACCCGGCACGACCATCGGCCGAACCTGCAGGAATGCAATGCGCGCCGGCAGTTCCGCCTTGGCGTCGAACGTGACGGCGAACTCGATCTCCACGGGCGCTTCGAGCGTGTCCTCGCAGATCCGAAGGAGCTCCCGGAGGATGTCGTTCACGGGCCATTCGCCCACGTCCAGGAGCGGGGCGAAGTTCAGGGCACGAGGGCCCTCCACGCCGGTCCCGGGAATGAGCCGGTCCGAAGCCGGATCGTAGGTGGACGCCGCGTAGCGCAGCGTCCCGTCCAGATCCGCGTCGGCCAGGCTGGCCTGCTCCAGGTACTCCGTCTCGCGCAGCGGATCGTACTCCGGTGCCGAACCCATGTTCACGGCCCAGAACCGGCTCTGGGTGTTCTTCAGCAGGTCCCGGTTGGACGCGAACGGCGGAGGCGTCCGCGGTTGTGACGGCG
The DNA here is from genome assembly GCA_021604925.1 of Gemmatimonadota bacterium. Classification (GTDB taxonomy): domain Bacteria; phylum ARS69; class ARS69; order ARS69; family ARS69; genus BQJX01. Next base: position 1,728 of record BQJX01000586.1, on the reverse strand, counting down.
AGTACGCCCAGGTCGCGCCTCCATCCACGATGGTCTTCCCGAGCCCGTGCGCGAGATTGACCACGCCTTCGTCCCGTTGCGCGTGGCCCACCGGGTAGTAGTTGTACGATCGGGCGACTCCGGAGATGTCGGGATAGAAGCGATGGAAGTGACGAAGCCCCACCACCTCCTGAATGACGATCCCCATCTTCTCGCCGGTCCGCTCCCCGACCCGCTGCCGGTACGCCTTGGCGTCGCGGAAGAACGTGGACGCGTAGACGTACTTGATCGCCTCCACCAGCACCCGGAACCGGTCATTCGGATCCGCCTGGTTGTTGGGGATCATCTTGGTCGCGTAGACGCCGGCGAACGGTTGGAACTGCGCGTCCTCCAGCAGACTCGACGAGCGAATCGCCAGGGGCGTGCGCACTTCCTCGGTCAGCGCCCGCAGATCGCCGACCAGTTCGACCGGAAGGTCCGCCTGCTGGAATGCGTGGGCCATCCGCTCATCCGGCAGATCGGACGCGGCGACCTCGTGAAGTCGGTTCCGTTCCAGGAACGCGTCGAACAGGGTCGACGTGATCACGGTCATGGTGGGGATGCCGACCTGCACGCCGGGCCGCTGCAAACGGTCGAGGTTCCGGTCCAGGGCGTCCCGGATCAGCAGGAGCCCGCGGGCCTTCCCCCCGATCTCCCCATCGCCGATGCGCATGGACCGGTGGCCGGACCCGAAGAAGATCCGGTCGAATCGAGCGTGGCGCCTAGACCCAGCCGCGCTCGCGGCAGGCCTCGGCAACCCTGGTGATTCCGATGACATACGCTGCGTCCCGCATTGAGAGCTTCTCGCGCTCGGCCAGATCGTGGACGGCGATGAACGCCGCCGTCATCTTGACGTCCAGTTTGCCGAGCACTTCGTCCTTGCCCCAGTAGTAGTTCATGTTGCTCTGGACCTGTTCGAAGTAGCTGGCGGTGACGCCGCCGGCATTCGCGAGGAAATCCGGCAGGATGAACATCTGACGATCCCGAAGAACCTCGTTCGCCTCGACGGTGGTGGGTCCGTTCGCACCTTCCGCCAGGATCCTCACGCGAGGGTGGATCGTCCCCACGTTGTCGGCGTTGATCTGGTTCTCGAACGCGGCCGGAATCAGGATGTCCACTTCCTGCTCGAGCCACGCATCCCCGGGAAGCGCCTCGTAGCCGAGATCCTGCGCCTTGGCGCGGTCGATTCCACCGAACCGGTCCGTGATTCCCAGCAGCTCGTCGAGGTCGATCCCGCCCGCCTTCCGAAACGTGTACGCCTTCTGGTCGCCCTGATCCCAGCACGCCACCGCCAGCACGGTGCCACCCAGCTGCTGGTAGAGCCGGATCGCGTGCTGCGCCACGTTGCCGAATCCCTGCACGCTGGCCACCGTGTCCGTGGCCCGAATCCCGAGAGCCTTGAGCGCCTCTCGCACGGTGAACGCGACCCCGTAGCCCGTGGCCTCGGTCCGGCCCAGGGAACCGCCCAGTCCGACCGGCTTGCCGGTGATGAACCCGGGCACGCGACTCCCGATGATCGCCTCGTACTCGTCCAGCATCCAAAGCATGTGCTGGGAAGAGACCATCAGGTCCGGTGCCGGCACATCGATCGCGGGACCCACGTTGCGCACGATCTGGCGCACCCACTTGCGGCAGATCTGCTCCTGCTCGCGGGCACTCAGGTTGTGCGGGTCACACACGACGCCGCCCTTGGCGCCCCCCAACGGGATG
>BQJX01000585.1 GCA_021604925.1 Gemmatimonadota bacterium | reverse complement strand
GGCGTGGACGGTCCCGAACGACGTGGGCCAGGCGACGCCCGCGAAATTCAGGGAGAGGTCCGGCACCAGGAACGGCCGGTGGTACGTGAAGTGCAACGAACCCCGCCCCAGTGTCGCCAGTCCGGCCGGGTTCCAGTAGATCGCGCTGGCGTCGTCGGCCACCGCCGTGAACGCGCGCCCCATGCTGACTCCGCGAGCCCCGATTTCCGTCTGCTCGAAGAACGCGTGCGCGTCGGTGGTGAGGAGACCGGCGCTGAAGACGGCGGCGATCAGAAGCGCGCGCGCCCTCATCTGACCACCGAAAACGCCTTGATCTCGCGCTGGGACTCCGGTTCCAGGACGAGCCTCAACAGGTACGTACCGCCCTCAACGAGGCGCCCCCGCTCATCCCGGCCATCCCAGAGGTCCACGCTCGCGTCCCGCGGGGAAGACGCCGGCCGCACGCTCTCCCGGTAGAGCGTCTTGACCTTGTTCCCCGACAGATTGAAGACCTCCGCGGTCATCGTTACCGTGCGAAAGTCCTCGGATGCGGGGACCTCCGGCGTCAGAGACACCTCGAACTCCAGGCGTCCGCCCTGTTCCGGCGAGATGATCGGCGCGTTGAAGGAGATCTCGCGAATCTCCTGACGAACACCCACGATGGGAGGAGGCACCCGGAACGAAAGGCGTTCCCGGATGTCGGCCCCGAAATCGACGACGCCGTCCGCGCCGCCACCGCCGGGGCTGGTCAGGTCCAGCGGAATGATGGCCCAGTTGTCGACGGTCACGCGTTGAGCTCCATCCACGTCGTGCCCCTGCAGGTTGTCCGGAGCCGAGTCGGGTCCGCCGGTGCCATCGGCTCCCGCGGTCAGGATCGCGACGACCTTCAGCGTGTGTATGTCCGGGGGCAGCGTGTAGACGGAGTCGTTGTACGTGGTGGAGAAGTCAAAGGGCGCGCCGGGACCGAGAAGAAAGGGCCACGGGATCGCGGCTTCCATGGATCGCCCCTGCGTTCCCTTCGAGAACGTGGCCACCGTCTGGAACGTGGTGGCGTCCTGCTGGGTGGCGTCGTTGCCCTGCACGTTCCAAACCTGCGGCAACGTGTTCCCGTCCCACGTGGCCAGGAACAGGTCCGGTTGGATGCCCTGGAACACGAAGTTGCGCCGCCAGGCACTGATGTCGGTCATGGCGACCATGCCGCCCGGCCGGTAGTCGAACAGCAGGATCACGTTGTTGTCGAAGATGATCGCGTCGACGGCCACGTACAGGAAATCCGCGTCCCAGGTCACGCGCACCTGGTTGATATCGTTCTGGAAGCCCCACTTCGAGTCGCTCAGCGACTCTTCCAGGACGGGATTGCCGGGATCCGACACGTTGAGTTGGAAGAGGCTTTCGTCCGGCTCCCACTCGTCCGTGATCCCATCCACGACGATCCGGTTGGCCAGGCGGCCGGCGGTTCGAGCGTCCGCGTTGGACACGATGGCCAACGAGCACGCGGCCGTCAGGAGCAAAGCGAACCGAGGCGCGCGGCCAGCGAGGTAGATAATTCATCCTCCGGATCGTACAATCACGATTGAAGCAGCCTATCAAAGCGCATGTGGAGGGTCAACGCGCCGACGCGGATGGCACGTTCACCAAGGGTCGACCCCGGCCCCTCTCCGGGCTGACCGGCCGCCGCTCCCCGTGATAATCTACCCGATCCCGTATCCCCAACCAGGATCGCCCGATGCTTGTCTCCTTTTCGGAAGCGTCCTTCGGCTATGCCGCGGACATGATCTTCCGGAACCTGACCTTTCAGGTGAACCCGCGCGAGCGCCTGGGCGTGCTGGGGCCGAACGGCCACGGCAAGTCCACGCTGCTTCGGCTCATTGCGGGCACGCTGGCCGTGGAGAGCGGGTCGCGCAGCGCGCAGCGCGGCCTGGACATCGGCTACCTGAGGCAGTCGCAGGAGTTCCCGCAGTCCGTGACCGTGCACGACCTCCTGATGGACACCTTCCCCGAGGTGCTGGAGTGCGAGCGGGATCTGGCCGAGGTCCAGAAGCAGCTCGAGCGCGGCGACGACTCGCCCGCCGTGCTGGAGCGCTACGGCGAACTCCAGCACGCCTTCGAGGAGATGGACGGCTACACGCTGGAGGCCCGGGCTTCCGCGCTGGCCGAGGAGGTCGGCTTCGGTCCGGAAGACCTGAAGCGCGCGGCCGGCACCCTGTCCGGCGGCGAGCGCACCCGCTTCGAACTGGCGCGCGTGCTGTTGCGCGAGCCCACGTTGCTGCTCCTGGATGAGCCCACGAACCATCTCGACCTGGCGCAGATCGAAAAGCTGGAGCGGCGCCTGGCCGAGTACCCCAACACGTTCCTGATCGTGTCGCACGATCGCGCGTTTCTCCGCGCCACCTGCAATCACATCCTGGAAGTGGAGCGCAAAGGCACCACGCGCTACACCGGCGGCTACGACGCGTGGAAGCGCCAGCGCGAGGAGCGGCTGCGGCTGGCCCTGGAACAGTACCTGCGCCAACACGAAAAGGTGGAGAAGACCGAGGACTTCATCCGCCGCAACCTGGCCGGGCAGAAGACCAAGCAGGCCCAATCGCGCCGCAAGATGCTGGAGAAGATGGAGAAGCTGGAACGTCCCGAGGATGTCTGGGAGGCGGCCACGCACCTGGGCATGCGGTTCGAGGCCGGCGATCACCCCGGCGGACGCGAGGCCATTCGCACCGATGCCGTCACCGTGGGGTACGACGACGGCGAACCCCTGATCCGCGACTTCACCTGGACGCTGCACCGCGG
>BQJX01000584.1 GCA_021604925.1 Gemmatimonadota bacterium | reverse complement strand
ACGATCTGGATCAGCCACTTGCCCTTCAAGTCCACCCCCGCCCGCGCAGTACGGTGTGCGACCGGCCCCGGCGGAGGCCGCGCCCCGACGCGCCCGCGGCGCACCGGCCGGGCGACTCTCGCCCGGATTCCCTACGAGTGATATACCTTGCCTGCGTCCGGACCGAAAGGTCCGATCCCGGCTCAGGCCCACCGCCCGAGGCGTCGAAACCCAAAGGGGGACGCCCGAAACAGGCCGTCTGCCTCCCCTTCGGCCGGAATCGAGCCGGGACTGAAAGGAATCCGTGGAACCCGACGAGCGCGAATCACTGCAGGACGAGGACTTCATCCGGCACCGCCTCTACGGCGGCGGCGGGTCGGCCATGGGCCGCTACGCCAGCCTGGTGCTGGCGCGCCCCGGCTTCCTGGCCCTGTTCCGGTATGAGCTGCTGACCACGCTGCTGGGACCCATTCCCGGCGCGCTGGGAATCGTGCTGCGCAAGACCTTCTATCCGTGGTTGTTCCCCTCCATCGGCGGCGGCGTCGTGTTCGGAACCGGCGTGATCCTCCGTCATCCGGAGCGGATCCGCATCGGGAACGGCGTGATGATCGACGACGGAGCCCTGATCGACGGCCGCGGCGCCGGCGACGAGGGTCTGGTCCTGGGAGATCGCGTGATCGTGAATCGCGGCGCGGCGCTCCAGGCCAAGGTGGGTGCCATCACCATCGGCGCGGACACGAACGTGGGCGCCGGGGTGAAGATCATCTCCCAGGGACCCATCCGGATCGCCGAACAGGTCAGCATTGCGGGCGGGTCCACGATTGCCGGCGGGCGGTACGTGGTGGACCGCACCGGCGAACCCGAGGACGAGAAGAAGCGTTTCACCGGCGGCGAGATCCGGATCGAGCGCAAGGTCCGGATCGGGATGAACGCCCTGATCCAGGACGGCGTGACCATCGGCGAGGCGGCCATCGTGGCGCCGGCCAGCGTGGTGATGACGGACGTGGCCGCGCACACGGTGGTGTCCGGGTTCCCGGCGCGCGTCTGGCGGGAGCGCAAGATCCGCGGCGAAGGCGATGCGGCGGCGGGCGGCCCGTTCGAATCGGGCGGCTCGTCCGGCGAAGCGGCGCCCGAGCCGGGCGGCACCCACTCGGGCGGCTCCGATCCCGGCGACTCGCTGGACCCGGCCGCCGAACCCGTGGCCGCCCAGGTCCGCACCTGGCTGGAAGAGACCAAGTTCGTCGAGTTCGAGGGCGAGGACGCGCTGTCGGACACGGACTCCCTGTTCGACCACGACATCCTCGACTCACTGGGACTCGTGGCCATGGTGGCCTGGCTTGAACAGACGTTCGACGTGGAGATCGCCGACGACGACCTCGTTCCCGAGAACATGGACTCGGTGGCGCGCATCGTGCAGTTCGTCCGCGCCCGGTCGTCCGCGCCCCGCTCGTGATGGCCACTCGCCTCGTCCACCTTCTGCTCGCCCGGGCCGCGGAGGAACCGGACCGCCTGGCGCTGGTGGCCGGCGAGGAGGAGATCACCTGGGGCCAGCTCGGCGCCCGGGTCCGCGGCGCCGCCCGACACCTCGCGGACGCGGGCGTGGGGCCGAACGACAAGGTGATCCTGGGCACGTCCACGTCGGCGTCGTTCGTTTGCGGGTACTTTGCCACGCATCTGCTGGGCGCCGTGGCGCTCCCGGTGGATCCTCGGATTCCCGCGGGCCGACTCGGCCTGATCGCGGACCAGGTGAACCCCCGGGCGATCCATCTCGCTCGTCCGCTGGAACTCCCCGGACGCGTCATCCATCCGATTGACGACCTGGGTCGCGCGGAAGACGCCGTGGGCCAGCCGCTTCCGGAGGAGGCCGGCTCCCCGCGCGACGCCGACGAGCAGACCGCGGACATCCTCTTCACCAGCGGAACCACGGGCCGGCCCAAGGGCGTGGTGCTCAGCCACCGCGCGATCGGCGCCGCCGCGGCCAACATCAACGCGTTCCTCGGCAACGGTCCGGACGATCGCGAGGTGGTGCCGCTTCCGCTCAGCCACTCGTTCGGGCTGGGCAGGCTCCGCTGCCAGGTGCTCGCCGGCGGGATGATCGTGCTCGTGGACGGGTTCACCGCGGCCGGCAAGCTGTTCGAAGCCATGCGCCACTGGCGCGCCACCGGATTCGTATTCGTGCCGGCCGGGCTCAAGGTGCTCTTCAAGACCACGGGCGATTCGCTGGGCGAGTTCGCCGACACGCTGCGCTGGGTGGAGATCGGCAGCGCGGCCATGCCGCCCGAAGACAAGCAACGCCTCATGCGTCTGCTGCCCCACACGCGAATCTGCATGCACTACGGGCTGACCGAAGCGTCGCGCTCGGCGTTCGTCGAGTTCCACGCGGCCGGCGAGCGGTTGGCTTCGATCGGGATGCCCACGCCCGGCGTGGAGATCCGCGTGGTGGACGGGTCGGGGCAGGCCCGGCCCGCGGGGGAGCAGGGACGCATCGTGGTGCGGTCCCCGGCGGCCATGTCCGAGTACTGGAACGACCCCGAGGGCACGGCGGCCGCATTCGTGGACGGCTGGCTGATCACCGGCGATGTGGGGCACCAGGATGCCGACGGCTACCTCTACCTGAACGCCCGCGAGAAGGACCTGATCAACGTGGGTGGACGCGAGGTCTCCCCCGTGGAGATCGAGCGCATTCTGGAGGAGCACCCCGGAGTGGCCGCGTGCGCGTGCGTGGGGATTCCCGACCCGCAGGGAATCACCGGTTCCGCGGTCAAAGCGTATCTAGTGGCCACCT
>BQJX01000583.1 GCA_021604925.1 Gemmatimonadota bacterium | reverse complement strand
ACTGAGGAGAACGATCTGACGGACGTCGTCCGCATCGTCCGGAGAGAGCCCGCGCCGGCGAGCGTACCCGGCAATGAGTGGTCCGTAGCGGGAGTCGAAGATGCGCCATGCGGCGTGATCATCGCTGATCTGCAGTCGACGGAGGAGAGACGGTTTGGTGGTGGTCCAGGGCATGAGGTCGGGGAGAACGCGGCAGCTCGGCGGGACGGGAAGTCCGCGCGGTCCGCGTGCCTCACAACCATAGGAAGGAAGTCGGGGTCAGTCAAACCGCCGCCCCTCGCGGCAACTCGATCCACCTGGGTTGGATGCGGCACGCAGAGCCCACCGGGACACCCCAGAGTTCAGGCCGGCCCGAAGGTCGGGCGCGCGATCGGGCCGGGGCGGGGCGAAGTCCCCGGCCTCCTGCTCCCTAGGCAGCGAGCCGCAGGAACTGGACACGCCTCCTCCGCCTGAACAAAGGAAAACGGGGCGTCTCCACGAGACGCCCCCTGCCAGCTGACCGGCGCCAAGGATCTACCGGGTCAGCAGCACCTTCTTCTGGCGCGTTTCCTGGCCGGTCTGCATCCGCAGGAAATAGACGCCTCCGGGCAGGCGACTTCCGACGTCGCTGCGACCGTTCCACACCAGAACGCCCTCGGGTCCCGCATCGTTGGCCAGCCGGCGGACGCGCCGGCCCAGGACGTCGAACACATCGATCTGCACGTGCCCGCGGCCGGCGGCGGCGTAGCGAATGGACGCGCTGTCGCGCATCGGATTCGGTCCCACCGTGAGGAACGTCGGGGCCGGGCCGGCGTGGGGGGGCGGAGCGGACGTGGCGCCGCCGGTGCTGAAGGTCAGATCGTAGGTGGCGTCGAGCTGCCAGAACTCCCCCTCGTTCGCCTCGGCGTCGGCCGTGCAGTCGATCGCGATGCGGTACTGGCCAGCCGGCAGGGTTCCCTGGAAGGAGAACGGCGTGAGACCGTTGCCCCAGGCGGAGTGCAGCAGGTTGGTGCCCGGCGTCTGCCACTCCCAGAAATCGAGATAGGAACCGCCGCCGGATGACGTCAGCGTGCCGCTCAGGTCATAGTCGGTCGCCTCGCTGAGCGTGAACACCACCTCGAAGATGTTCCGCACGTCGGCGCGCGCGTACCATTCCGGCGTGGAGCAGCCCACATCGACGTAGGCGTTGCCTTCGGCCTGGATGCTGGCCGGCAGAAAGCTGGACTCCTGGTACACGTGGGAGTCCGCGTATCCCTCCGGAAGGAAGATCTGAGGAGCGTTGGATACGTTGAAGGGGAGGAGATCGAACGACGACTCCGAGTAGTAGCTGCCGTCGCCCTGGGTCTGCTCCCAATCCGTGACTTCCACCGTGACCTCCACCTCGCGGAACTGCGAGACCGGCGTGATCTGGGCCAGAACCAGGGTCGGAAACAGAAGGACGGTCAGGGGTACCAGGCGGAATGGGCTGGGCACGGTGAACTCCTTGAACTTGGTTTGGGATGAACTCTGCGTTCTCCCGGTCTGACGCAGCAGACGGTCGTCGGTTCCGAAGAATCCGCATGGGCGGCTCTCGCTTCGCCTTCGCGCGGACTCGCTCCGGTCGTTCGGGTCGGTTCCGGGGCACCCGGTGGCTCCCGGCACCGCGGATTCCTGGCCCGTCGCTAAGTTGTGGTATCCTTGTGACTTGAGGCCGGGGGAGGTTGCCCGCGGCTTATCATCGACCACTCCTCGTGCCTCAGCGAGATGCCTCGAATGAACCCCTCGTCTCCACGCGATCGGTGCTCCGGGCTCGTGGCGCTGGCCGCGGTGGTGGTGGGACTCTTCCCGTCGGCCCCGCACGCCGAGAACGAGCGCTCCGGCGCACTTGCTGAGGCGGTCCAATCGCATCGGGCCCAGGCGGCCTACGGGGCGGCGCTGGACTCCGCGCGCGTTCAGTTCGACGTGCTTCGGGCGGACTCCTCCAGCGCGGCCTGGGAACTCGCGGATGCCGAGCGGTTGCTCGACACGCTGGGGAAAGCCGCCGCGCTTCCCGCCGCCGACCAACGGGAACTCGCGGTGGCGGACAGCCTCGAACCCGTGGTGATGACGCTCTACGAGGAAGGGCACTACGCGGAAGCGGCCGACGTGGTTCGTAATCAGATCGAGATCTACGGGCGGCACCTGGGCAAGGACGGAATCGATCGGTGCCGATGCCACCTCAATCTCGGTCCGATCCTGAATCAGATCTCACCCTCCGCGGCGGCAGACTCGGCCCAGCGCGAAGCCCTGGCGTGTCATACCCGTCTCCTCGGCCCCGACCATCCCGATGTGGCCACCGCGCTCAACAACTACGGCTCGTTCCTTCAGGCCGCGGGTGACTTCGAGCGCAGCGAACTGGCCCTGCGTGAATCGTTGGCGCGGCTGCGCGCCGTCTACGGCGAAGAACACATCTGGGTCGCTGCCACGCTCAACAATCTGGCCGCGGTGCAACAGGACCAGGGTCGCCTGGCCGAAGCCGAGGTGGCGTTCCGGGACGCCGTGGCCGTGCTGCGCGTGCTGCTGGCGCCGGATCATCCGTACCTGGCCACGTCCATCAACAACCTGGGGCGATTGCTCACGTGGGTGGGCCAGTACGAAGAGGCAGAAGTGCTGCTGCGCGAGGCGCTGGAAATGCGGCGCTCCGCGCTGGGCGAGGACCATCCCAGGGTCGGAACGAGTCAGCGCGACCTGGCGCATCTGCTCCAGGAGACGGAGCGGAACGAGGAAGCCGAGACGCTCCTGCGCGCGTCGTTGGCGGCGCTGGAAA
>BQJX01000582.1 GCA_021604925.1 Gemmatimonadota bacterium | reverse complement strand
AACGACCGGCTCGCAACCCTGGCACCCGTCCGGACATGGGTCCGCCTCCTCTTCATCCGCAATGGTGGACCTCTCAGGTTAGCGGCCCGCCCCGGTTCCCACAACACACGTGCGCCCCACTTGCGGAATTCGGCGACCATTGCAACCATGGGGGCGGAGCCGCCGCACTGCCGATCCCCTCGGCAATGACTCCACCCCCTGGATCAGTCAAACGCCGGAGTCGGTTGGACTCCGGTCCGCGATCCTGTTGCTGGCCCAGAGATCGGAGGAGCCGTCCCATGTCCCTCTGCCCCCCTGTCCCGTCGTGGATCCGTGTTCTGCGGTCGGGGAGCGTCGCCTTTCCCTCGCTTCTCGCCGCCCTCCTGACCGCGCCTCCCGGTTCCGCCCTCGCTCGCCCCCAGGACGGCGACGACGCGTGGGGCGGGCCGGGAGCCCGCGTGGACGAGTTCAGCGGCTGGTTCCACAACGCCGGGAATCTCCTCCTGCACATGTCCAATCGCGGTCGCTTCGGGCGGGGCGGCCGGGACCTGAACTTCCCGTCCGGCGAGTGGCCGGCCGGCTCGAACGCGGAGTACCTGTGGGGCGCCGGGATCTGGATCGGCGGCGTGATCGAGACCGGCGGTCGCCAGGACACGCTCTGCAGCAACGGCCTCTTCCAGAACTTCGAGTTCCGCAACTTCGAGCCGGAAGAAGGATGCGGCAATCCGCGCGAAGGCATCTGTCGATCGTACGAAGGGGCGAGCCAGGGCCTGCGCCGATTCGATGACGATGGCGACGGGCGGATCGACGAGGATCGACTCGACGGTGTGGACAACGATGGCGACGGCCGGGTCGACGAGGACTTCGCCGGAATCTCCCAGCAGATGTTCGCCACCACCTACTACGACACCTCCACGTTCGCGAACGGCTCGTTCTCGGACCCGGCCGAACGACACCAGCCGTTGGGGCTGCGCATCGATCAGGAGAGCTACACCTGGACGGATCCCACGTTCGACGACTTTGTCGGGATCGAGTTCCGCGTGACCAACATCTCCCCCGCCATCGATCAGGAAGGGACCGGCTGGGACATCCAGGACGCGTACATCGGGTTCATGGTGGATTCCGATGTCGGCCTGGACTCCGCCGAGGATACCGCCAGCGATGACCACGCCGCCTTTGCGGAGATCGACACGGTCACGATCTCCCCGACCGGAATCGTCACGCCGCTCCACCTGACCATGGGATACATGTACGACGAGCCGCTGGACAACAACGATGACGTGCCGGGCTACCTGGGCGTCCTCTTTCTGGGGCACACCGTGGACACCCTGGCCGCCACGCCGGAAGAGGCGGTCGCGCCGGCCGAGGTCGGCATCCACGCGTTCAAGATCTTCTCGAACGGCGCGGAGGATCCCCGGGACGACCTGGATCGCTACCGGTTCCTGCGCGGACGCGACCACACGGTCACCACCATCGACAACAACACGGTCCGCCCCCGGGACTACCGCTTTCTGGTTTCCGCGGGACCCTTTGCGAAGATCGCCCCGGGATCCACGCTGACGTTCCAGGTGGCGTTCGTCGCCGGCGACATGGTGGCCGGGATCCACCCCACCACCGGAGAGCCGGGCCGCGTGCCGGATCTGGCCAACGCCATCGAAGCGCAACGCGTGTACGACGGCTTCTTCGACGAAGCGACCGGCGAGATCGTTCACTGGGCCACCAGCTCCCCCCCGCCTCCTCCCATCATCCAGGTGACGCCGGGCGACCACGCGGTCGTGGTGGAGTGGGATGACAGCCCGGAGCACAAGCCGGACCCGCTGACCAAGGCCATCGACTTTGCCGGCTACCAGATCTGGAAGGCGGAGGGCTGGCGACGCGAGTCGAATGTCCCGTCCGATGACATGTGGCGCGTGATCGCGGACGTGAGCCGGTCGGAGCTCCCCGACGTGGACACCGGGCACTTCGGGGTGGGCCAGTACCGGTTCGTGGACAACCGGGTCGCCAATGGATTCTGGTACTGGTACGCCGTCTCCGCCTACGACGAGGGCACGTTCCGCAACGAGATCGACTTCACCGTGTTTCCGCCGGAGACCACCCGGGTGCAGACCTCGGAGCCGAAGTACGGCAAGTTCAGCCAGAACATGGTCCGGGTCATGCCGCGGACGACCGCCACGCAGACGCTCGCCGACGTGTACGTGGTACCCAATCCGTACCGCGAAACGGCGGCGTGGGACCTGGCCGAGAACCAGGTGGAACCCACGGGCCGGCGCGTGAAGTTCTTCAACGTTCCCGACCGGGCCACGGTCCGGATCTTTTCGCTGGCCGGCGACCTGGTGGCCACGCTGGATGAGATGGAACCGACCGCCGATCGTCAGCTGTCCTGGAACCTCATCTCGCGCAACAACCAGGACACGGTGAGCGGCATCTATCTCTACCACGTGACCTCGCCGCAGGGAGAAGAGGTCGTGGGGAAGTTCGCCGTGATTCGCTAGTCGTTGCGAAGAAGCAACGAGAGCCCGAACAGCACCTGGTGTTCGCTGCGATCCCCGGAGGGGTCGCCCAGAATGCGCAGATGCTGGTACTCGGCGCGGAAGGCGGAGTGCGGCCCGGCCACTGCGCGCACTCCGACGACGCCGCCCACGGGGAATCGGGACTCGCGGAAGCTGCCCAGCCACTCGCGTCGGATTCCGCCGAGGACTCCAGCGAACGGCACCCACCTTCCGCAGCCGACCGGCCGCGACCAGGTGGTGGCGCCGAGCAGGTCCACCGAGTCCAGCTCGCGCACAT
>BQJX01000581.1 GCA_021604925.1 Gemmatimonadota bacterium | reverse complement strand
AACGGCGGACTGCCGTTGTTCACCGGGAAGATCGAGTCGTCGCCGAAGTCCTTGGCCTGCGCGTCGCCCGGGTCCACGTTCGGGGTGCCGTCCGAGTCGGTCGCATCCGTGTCCGAGATCTCGCCCGTCACGTGCGGGCCGAGCCACTCCCACATCGAGTTCTTGTGGACCACCGGCGGGAACGACGCGTGATCGCCCCAGTCCGCCGACGTCTGGTAGAACACCATCCCGGCGCCATCACGCGCGGGGTCCAGCGTGTCGATCGTGTGCTTCTTCAGCCACTCCTTGGTCTCCAGCTGCGTGATGCCCGGATTGCGCGCGCGCAGGAGCGCGGCCACGCCGGAGACCAGCGGCGCTGCAAACGAAGTTCCCGAGACGGCGGCATGAGTGCCGCCAGCGTCGGGCGCCCAAACATCGACGCCCGGCGCCACCACATCCAGGTTCGCTCCAGAGTTCGAGAACGTGGGAACCGAACCTCCGGAGTCGTTCGCGCCCACCGTGATGATCTCGGGATAGTTCGCGGGATACGGCAGCGTGGACGAGCTGTCGTTTCCCGATGCCGCCACGACAATCGCGTCCTTGCCGATGGCGAAGAGGATGGCGTTCCGCATCGCCTGGGCGTAGTTCGGACCCGCCAGGCTCAGGTTGATCACGTCGGCGGAACCGCTGTCCGCGGCCCAGGCGATGCCCTGCGCGATCTGATCGTTCGTGCCGGTGCAACCCGGCAGGTTGCAGTCGAGCACGCGGACAAAGGCGAGCTTGGACCGGTACGCCATGCCCACCATGCCGGACGTATCCGCAATGGCCGCCGCGATTCCGGCCGCCGCGGTGCCGTGCCCGTAGCCGGGTCCGCCGCCGCTGTCCGTGGGATCGAAGTCGCCGTCGATGAAGTCGCGCCCCTCACCCGCTCCGTTCCGCACGTTCGGGGCGATGTCGGCGTGGGGACTGGCAAAGCTGTCCACGCCGCTGTCGACGATCGCGATCACCACCGAGGGATCCCCGCCGCCGCCGGCCTTCCACATCGAGGAGAGGTTCGTCAGGAAGAGTCCCCACTGGTTCGACGCTGCCGGCAGGTCCACCAGGAGCGGATCCTGCGGCATGGGAATCGCGGCCGGATGGTAGATCCAGTTCGGTTCGGCCCACGCCACGTCGGGATCGGACTCCAGCGCGCGGACGGTGGCCTCGACCGAGCGGCCCGCGGGCAGCTCCAGCTTCTCGTAGCCGAGAACGGGGCGCGACGCCACGACGCGCGCGCCGAGATCCTCGAGGACTGCCTCCTTGCGGAAGAAGCCGGCGTCCTCGCGGAACGCCACCAGGACCTCCCCGGGCACGTACTCGGCCGCGGATTGGGCGAAGACCGGACGGACTGCCGGGAGCAGGATGGCCAGGGCAAGGGTCGCCCCGGCGCCAAGGTGCGCAGGATTCCGGAACATAAGCGGGTGCCTCCGTTGGCGACGCGGAAGGGAGGACCCTGGGGCGGCGGTAGCAGCCGTTCCCTTCCAACGCGGTTGTCAGGTCTACGGGGAGGGGCCCCGGATCTAACACGGACGCACGCGTGGGTGGCAGATTGCCGAAGGTGCCGGCCGCCCCCGACGGGGACCGAGCCGGGCGCTCAGGGAGGGTGGGCGCTCCGCGGACGGGCCCTAGCGGGAGTCGCCGCCCGACGGTACGGCCTCGCGCGCCTTCGACGACGCCGCGGGGGCCGACTCGGGCGCCGCCGCGCCGGGGATCTCCTTCATCGCCGGGATCCGGATCACGAACGTGGCCCCCGCGCCGGGGCTGCTCTCCACGGTGATGGTCCCGTGGTGATCCTGGACGATCCCGTAGCTCACCGAAAGCCCCAGTCCCGTGCCGGTTCCGCTGGGCTTGGTGGTGAAGAACGGCTCGAAGAGCTTCTTGAGATGGTCGTGGGGAATCCCGGGACCGTCGTCGGCCACGCGGATCTCCACGCCGCCGTCGTCCGCAATCGCGGTGACCAAGGTGACCGTGCCGCCGAGTTCGCCCATCGCCTGCTGCGCATTCATCATCAGGTTCATGAGCACCTGCTGCAGCTGGTTCGCGTTGCCCCGAATGGTCGGCAGGTCGTCTCCGAGATCGCGCTTGAGCTTCACCTTGTGGAGTTCCAGCTGGTGATTCACGATCTCCATCGCGTCTTCGGCCGCTCGATTGATGTCCATCGGTTCGAGCACGGCCTTCTCCTGCCGCGCGAATCGAAGGAGGTTGTCCACGATCGACTTGCAGCGCTTCGTCTCCTTGACGATGAGCGTCAGGTTGCGATGGACCGGCGTCTCGGGATCGGCCTTGCGCAGCGAGAACTGCGCACACGCGAGGATTCCCGCCAGGGGATTCTTGACCTCGTGCGCCACTCCGGCTCCGAGCTGACCAAAGGCAGCCAACTTCTCGGACTGGATCAGCTGCGTGTGGGCTTCGGTCAGCGCCACCTCACGGTCCCGGAGCTCGCCGGCCATGAGGTTGAACGACGTGGACAGCGCGCCGATCTCGTCGTTCGACTCCACCTGCACCTGCACGTCGAACTTTCCCTTGGCCAGGGTGCGCGTGGCGGCCACGAGTCGTTCCACGGGACGAGTGATCCGCCGGGAGCCGGCCAGGCTCAAGACGACCGCCAGGACGAGGAGACCCAGCGCCACCACGATGAGTCGGTTCAGGATCTCGCGGGACGCGATGAACGCCGCGGACTTCGGGATCTGGACGCCGCTGACCACGCCCCCCACATCGGTGCCGGCGAGCCCCGCGATCATCTCGATGCCGTC
>BQJX01000580.1 GCA_021604925.1 Gemmatimonadota bacterium | reverse complement strand
CACGGGTTCGCTCATCTGGAATCGCATGCCGCCGATCGTCTGGGTTCGCGGGATCGCCAGCGTGGCCATCTGCGAATCCATGAGCAGCGCCTGATCGATGCGAACCCCGTACTCGGACAGCAGGTCGTTCACGCCGAGCGTCTGCGGGCGCACGTTGATGTTGAAGCCGCCCTGCGGTCCGGGGTTGTACTCGTACACGGTGGCCTGCGTGGCCACGACCACGTTGCCGCCGCGCTTCAGCACCTGGTGGATCTCGTAGCGCTGGCGGTCGTTCAGCTCGCGCACGCCGAAGAGCAGCAGGGTGGCCGTCTCCTCGGGGACTCCGCTGGCCTCGGTCAGGTCGACCGTGCGGACGTCGTACCCTTCGCTCCGGAGGTAGTCCGGGATCAGCGCGAAGTTGTCCTGGGGTTCCGGCAACGGTTGCCCGGCCTGCAGGTACATCTGCGCCATCTGCGGATCCAGCGGCTCCTTGGTGGAGAAAATGGTGACCACCGGATCCTCGTCGCGCACCAGCTTCACCAGGCGCGACAGCAGCTCGTACTCGAACGTGCCCATGTTGTCGGGCAGGACCTGGGGCATGATCTCTTCGCCCTCGTCCTTGTAGCCGATCCCCAGCGACGAGTACACGAGCTTGACCGCGAGCGCGTCGCGCTCCACCGACTGGACCTGGAAGGGTCGGATCCCCTTGCCTTGCAGTGCGGTCTCCAGTTCCTCGTCTTCCTTGGGATTCACCAGCTGGTACTCCAGCATGCCGCGCGACGCGATCGACAGCTCGCTCAGCTTGTCGGTGACTTCCTGTTGCAATGTCTTGAGGCCGGCGGGCATCTCTTCTTCCGGCGTGACGTAGTACTTCACCTGCACCGGGACATCGAGCCCGGCCAGGATGTTCTTGGCACCGTCCGAGATCGTGTAGGCGCGATCCTCGGTGAGGTCAAAGCGACCCAGCCCCAGGTTGGACACGGTCCGGTTCAGCAGGATGGCGATGCCGATCAGCAGCACGGCGCCGATCGCCAGTCCGGTTCGGAAGTTCATGCTCTTGGTCATGGATTCGCCTCCCTAGTACTTCCGGCTCTCGAGCGAGACCGTGTTCAGGAAAAGGAAGACGATCGAGAACGACACGAAGAACATCACGTCGTCGATCGCGATCACGCCTCGCTGGATGCCCTCGAAGTGTCCGGCGACCGCGAACGACCGGCTCAGGAACGAGCCGAACCCGGCGATCCATCCGTCCAGCACCGCCACGAAGAACTGCGTTCCGGCCAGGACGAACAGCGCGCACGCGAGCAGCGTGAGTACGAACGCGGCGATCTGGTCGCGGAACAGCCCGGACACGAAGATCCCGACCGAGAGGAAGAGCCCGCCCAGCAGCAGGGCGCCCAGGTAGCCGGCCACGATGGCGCCGGTGTCCGGATCGCCGATCCAGGCCAACGACAGCGGAATGGTGAGCGTACACGCCAGCGCGATCCCGTAGAACGCGAGACTGGCGAAGTACTTGCCCAGCACGATGGACACCGGCTTCATGGGCAACGTCATGAGGAGCTCGAACGTGCCCAGTCGCTGCTCCTCGGCCCACAGCCGCATGGTCAATGCGGGCACGAAGAACAGCAGGTAGAGCGGCAGCGTCCCGAAGAAGTCGCGCATGTCCGCCACGCCGCTCAGGAAGAACCCGTTCGTGTAGAACCCCGCGGTGAGCAGCAGGAACACGATGATGAAGATGTACGCGATGGGGGAGTGGAAGTAGGCCCCCATCTCGCGGCGGAAGATCACGCCGATATCCCGCATCAGGCCGCCCCCTTCCCGGTGAGTTCGATGAACGCGGCCTCGAGTGTGGGCGTCTCCGCGTGCAGTTCCACGAGGTCCCAGCCCTTGGCGCGCGCGAGTTCGTTGATGCCGCGGCGCGGGTCGGCGTTCAGCGGACTGGTAACAATCCAGGGTCCACCCGGCTCCGAAGCGTCCACGCTCTCGACGCCGCTGACGGACTGCAGCGACGTGCGGGCTTCCTCGCCGTCCGTGGAGAAGAGAACGCGGAAGCGATTGGACTTGCGCGCCGAGCGACGGAGATCGTCGGCGATCCCGTCGGCCACGATCTTCCCGTTGTTGATGATGACGATCCGGTTCGTGACGGCGCTGATCTCCGCGAGGATGTGCGAGGAGAAGATGATCGTCTTGGTCGCGGAGAGTTCGCGGATCAGATTCCGGATGCCGATGATCTGGCGCGGATCGAGTCCGGACGTGGGCTCATCCAGGATCAGCACATCCGGATCGTGCACGAGCGCCTGGGCCAGACCGACCCGCTGCCGGTACCCCTTGGACAGCTCGTTCACGGTCTTGTACAGCACGCTGCGAACGGCGGTGGCCTCGTACACCCAGTCCAGCCGTTCCTTGAGGCGCGGGCCGTCCAGGCCGCGCGCGCGCGCCACGAACTCCAGGTACGTGAGGACGCGCATGTCGTCGTAGAGCGGCGCCGTCTCCGGCAGGTAGCCGATCCGGCGCCGAACCGCGAGGGCGTCCGCCGTCACGTCGGCGCCGTCCACCTTGACCTCGCCCTCGTCGGGCGACAGGTAGGTCGTAATGATCTTCATGGCGGTGCTCTTGCCCGCGCCGTTCGGGCCGAGAAACCCGAGGACCTGGTTCTTCTCTACCGAGAAGGAAACCTGATCGAGCGCGCGCGTGGCCCCGTATGATTTCGAAACGTTTCGAACTTCAATCATCGCAACACCTTGGGGCTGATGGAACGTCCCGGGCGTACCCGGCGAGACTCCGTCCGCGGGCGC
>BQJX01000579.1 GCA_021604925.1 Gemmatimonadota bacterium | reverse complement strand
CAACCCAGGCCGGACGCGCGGCAGGAATATCCACTCCAACAATTCGCGGCATACTCGTTTGTTTCCTTGATTCGCTTGCGCGAGCGCGCGCCTCGAAGGCACATCACCCGGCGCTCCTGAGTTGATCACTTTCCTGCCCAGACACTGCCAGCCCAGACGCTGCTAGCCCAGACGCTGCTAGCCCTGGCGCTGCTTGTGACGCGGGTTCTCACAGATCACGCGCACTACACCCTTGCGTCGGATCATCTTGCACTTCTCGCAAATGCGCTTCAGTGACGATCGAACCTTCATGTCGTTCCTCTTGGTGTCTTCAGTGCGGCACGATGAATTCGTGCGGCTTGATTCTTTCGCGGGGCCGCCTGACCGCCTCGCACGCATGGAGAACGATCGCTGCGAGAGCCAGCAGTAGCGTGACTAGTTGCGGTAGACGATTCGGCCCTTCTTCAGATCGTACGGTGACATTTCGAGAGTGATCCGGTCGCCCGGAAGGATACGAATGAAGTGCATTCGCATCTTGCCGGACACGTGAGCAAGAACTTCGTGCCCGTTGTCCAGCTCTACTCTGAATTGAGCGTTCGGCAGAGACTCCTTGACGGTCGCCTCGACGCGAATGGGTTCTTCTTTCAAGATTGACGTCCCTGTCACGGTCGTGGCGCGAGCACCGGCAGCGCGTTCGCTACCTGGCTCCAATCCTGCGACCGCCGCAAGATCTGCAAAGACGCCAGGTTACGAGGATTCCCCGCCAGCCTGGAATCAAACGGTACATTCTATAAAAGAAATTACTCGAATCAACCGCGTTCGAGGCTTTTTTCGTGATTGTGTGCGACCGAGTGCCAGGCCGCGACGACCGTCGACCCTGGCAGTCCAGATAGGGCTGCTAGACATCTTCGAGGGTCGTCAAGATCTGCGGCCCCTCCTCCGAGATCCACACCGTGTGCTCGTAGTGAGTCGACAGCATGCCGTCACTGGTAACCACCGTCCAGCCGTCATCCAGTGTCTCGACGTCCGGCCCACCGAGGTTGACCATGGGCTCGATCGCCAGAACCATCCCCGGACGCAGCTTGATGTCGAGGTCGGCAAACCCCTTAGCGACATAGTTCGGAATCTGCGGGGCCTCGTGCAGCTCGCGCCCGATTCCGTGGCCAACATACTGCTCGACGATTCCGAAGTCCGTCTCGCGCACACGCTTCTCGATGGCACGCGCGATATCGCGGATCTTCTTGCCCGGAACGGCCGCGGCGATGCCGGCGGCCAGCGCATCCCGACAGACCTCGCACAACTCCTCGGCTTCCGGGCTAATGTTGCCCACGGGAAATGTCCACGCGCTGTCGCCGTAGTAGCTGTCGATCTCGACTCCCACGTCCAGCTTCAGCAGGTCCCCCTCCTTCAGGAGCTTGCGATTCGGGATTCCGTGCACGACGGCCTCGTTCACCGAACTGCAGGTCGCACTCGGAAAACCACGATAGCCTTTGAAAGCCGGCCGTCCGCCGAGATCGACGATCATCTCCTCGACCCTGGCGTCGATCCACCGGGTCGTCTTGCCGGGAGCCACCCACTCGCGCGCCGCCGCCAGAACCGTGGCGACGATCTTGCCGGCGCGCTTCATGCGCTCGATTTCCTCGGGCGACTTCAAGGAGATGCCGCGGGATGCCCTGGCAGACGCGGTCATGAGTCCGAAAGGTACGAGAGAATCTCGGCCTGGACGACGTCGGCCGGCCGTGCTGCGTCGATCCGGGTCAGGAGTCCCTTGTCGCTGTAGAAGCTCAGCAGGGGTCCGGCCTGCTCGCGCGCGATTCGCGTGCGATTGCGGATGGTGTCCGGATGGTCGTCGTCGCGCCGCATCAGTGCACCGCCGCAATTGTCACAGACGCCCTCGCTCTTCGGCGGCATGAAGCCGACGTGAAACATGGCGGAGCAGTCCCGGCATACCCGGCGCCCGCCGAGTCGCTTGACGACTTCCTCTTCCTCGAGGTCAAAATCGAACACGCGATCGACGCCGTTGCCTTCGGTAGCCTCATGCAGCGCTACCGCCTGCTCGAGGGTGCGCGGGAAGCCGTCGAGCAAGTAGTTCTCCATGCCGGAGATGTACTTGACGACCATGGCGATGACCAGGTCGTCGGGAACCAGTTCGCCGCGATTCATGTACTGGGCGGCGCTCTTCCCGAGCTTGGAACCGGATTTGACCTCGGCCCGCAGGAGGTCACCGGTGGAAACGTGCTCGACGTCGCGGTTCGCAGTGAGCTTCTTGGCTTGTGTGCCCTTGCCGGCACCAGGGAGCCCCAGGAAAACCCATTTCATGCTGGCTAGCCTCTCACCACCACCGCTTGCGCACGCCACGGCTTACCCCACCTTTGATGCCAGCGCCAAGCGAACGCGCGGCCGCGCCCCGGCTCTACTTCTTCTGACCACCTCGGCCACGACGCATGAAGCCGTCGTAGTCACGCATCAGGAGGTGCGAGTTGATCTTGTCAACGAGGTCGAGCGCGACGCCCACCACGATGAGGATACTCGTGCCACCGAGGAACTGCGTGAACATCTGCTGGACGCCAAGCCCCTGTGAAGCGAGCTGCGGCAGGAGCGCGATGAAGGCGAGGAATGCGGCACCGACGAGGGTGATGCGAACCATGATGCCCTCGAGGTACTCGGACGTGCGTCGTCCGGGACGGATGCCGGGAACGAAACTGCCGTATTCCTTCAGGTTCTTCGCCATCTCGGTCGGCTGGATCATCAACGTGGTCCAGAAGAACGCGAAGAAGAAGATCAGCGCGATGTAGAGCGTGATGTA
>BQJX01000578.1 GCA_021604925.1 Gemmatimonadota bacterium | reverse complement strand
TCGGTCCGGAGCAGGCGGCGTCGGCGCTGGAGGCGGTCTCCAGCTCGCTGGCGTCCGACTTCGTGCAGGACCTGCCCACCGGCATCACCGCCGCCATCGTGGACGAGATGCGCAGCGACGAGCAGGCGGACCTGCTCTCCGAGATGCCCCAATCCGACGCCGACGCCGTTCTGCGCGAGATGGACCCGGGCGAAGCCCGCGACGCGCGCGAGCTACTTGCGTACGGGGCGGACACCGCCGGTGGCCTCATGCGCAAGGAGTTCCTGCACTTCCCGACCGGGTCCACGGTGGGCGGCGTGATCGAGGACATGCGGGAGAACGCCGATTCGTACGCGGACTACGCCATCCAGTACGCGTACGTGCTGCGCGACGGCGTGCTCGTGGGCGTCCTTCGCCTGCGGGATCTGCTGTTCTCGTCAAAATCGAGCCCGGTCGAGAGCGTCATGCTGCCGGATCCGATTGCGGTCCCGGTCGCGGCCACGATCGACGAACTGCGCGACTTCTTCTCCGCGAACAAGTTCGTGGGCGTTCCGGTCACGGACGCGCGGGGCGCCTTGCTCGGCGTGGTGCATCGCGCGTCCATCCGGCAGGCGCAGAGCGAACGTGCCGAGGACGACCTGCTGAAGGTGTCGGGAATCGTGGGCGGCGAGGAGATCCGGACGATGCCGTTGCGCGTTCGGGCCAGGCGCCGACTGTCCTGGCTCAGCACGAACATCCTCCTCAACGTCATCTCCGCGAGCGTGATCGCGTTCTACGAGGACACGCTGCAGAGCGTGATCGCCCTGGCCGTGTTCCTGCCGATCATCTCGGACATGAGCGGATGCTCCGGGAACCAGGCGGTCACCGTGAGCATCCGGGAGCTGGCGCTGGGGGTGGTGAAGCCGAACGAGATCGCGCGGGTCCTGGGCAAGGAGGCCTCCGTGGGCGTGATCAACGGGCTCGTGCTGGGGCTCGTGCTCGGCCTGGCCGCCTTCCTCTGGAAGGGCAACATGTACCTCGGCGTGGTGGTGGGCGGCGCACTGGCCATCAACACCCTGGTCTCCGTCTCGCTGGGCGGAACCCTGCCGCTCATCCTGCGCGGCCTGGGGCGCGATCCGGCCCTGGCCGCGGCGCCGATCCTGACCACCATTACCGACCTGCTGGGGTTCTTGCTCGCCCTGGGCTTTGCGACGGCGTTCCTGCCGCTCCTCACGGGTTGAGCCGCGTTCACCCAGGAATCTCAGAATCCGGTATCAGGAACCCGGGAGCCCCGTCTGTCGAGGTTGAGAGCCCCGAATCGACCGGGTACCTTCGGGTGTGGTCGTGCCGGACAGCCAGAACCGAAGTCAGAAAGGACCCCTGTCATGTGCGCCAAGCGCAGAGCCATTCGAACCGCCCGCCGTGCCTTCCGGACCCTGACGGTCACGCTGCTCCTGGCAGCCCCGGCAGCCGCTCAGTGGAACACGCAGAGCCCGCTTCCCACGTATCTGGACGTCCGGGGGGTCGGCGCGCCCACCGCTTCCCACGTCTTCATCGCCACCGACGACAACTCGTTCGACAACGGGGGCTCCCTGTTCGAGTCGACCGACGGGGGAGCCACCTGGGTCCAACGGGACGTGCCGTTCAGCCTGGGCGCACCTCTGAACGGCATGTTCTTCCTGGATAGTCTGAATGGCTGGACGTTCGGCAACGCCAACTACCGGACTACGGATGGCGGCACCACCTGGACGGAGTTGCCCTTTCTGGGGTCCACCTACTTCATGGAGTTCTACAGCGCGACCTTCGGTCTGGCGGGTCAAAGCTCGAGCGCCCAGCTCAGCACGGACGGCGGCCTCACCTGGGCGCCGGCACCGCACGCCTACGTCGAGTTCGATTTCGCGGATGACCTCCACGGACTGGGAGTCGCGGCCACCGGCATCTACCGCACGACCGATGGCGGAGCCACGTTCGCGCTCGTGCACGCGGGCGACGCGAGCGCGGTGGCGTTCCTTTCCGGGACCGTGGCCGTGGGCATCGTCGACGGCGGTTTCGTTCGCTCGACCGATGGCGGCGCCACCTGGACGACGGGCGTCTCCGCCGACGGTCGAAGTCATCTGGTGGCGGTCACGACGGACGTCGCACTGGCCTGGGGCCGGGCCGGCTCGTTCCCGGACTACGATGATCGCATCTTTCGCTCCACGGACAGCGGGCAGACCTGGACCGATCTCGGCGAAGTGATGGATCCGGGCGCGTTTGCGAACGTCTTCTCCTTCGCCGTTCCGACGGCGTCCACCGTGGTCGCCTCCGACGGCGCGGGGAACATGTTCCAGTCCACCGACACCGGTGCCACGTGGGCGCAGACCTTCACGACGCCCGGACCCACGCCCAGCTTTCTGGGCAGCGCCGTGCCGGTCTTCGCCGATGGGTTGACCGGCTACTTCGGCTACGGGGCCGGCTTCGTCATCAAGACGACCGATGGAGGCGCCAGCTGGTCCCAGATCTCGAGCGGCTCCGGCCACACCCTCATCGATATGGATCGGTTCGCCGGCGGGGACCTCATCGCGGTGGGGGAGAACGGCGTCGTCCTCACGAGCAACGGCACGTCTCCCTGGATCCTCGGAGAGCGGTTCACCACATCGCACGTGCAGGCCGTCCACGTCATCGGTGCGCAGGACGTGGTGGCGGTCGACGAGACCTCGCGCGTGTACCGCAGCTCGGACGGCGGTGCCACCTGGACGGCGGCCGCCGCGACTCCGACGGGTCTGGAGGCCGAGGACCTTCACTTCACGACCCTGCTGGACGGGTGGGTCACCGGCTTCGGGTTCTCC
>BQJX01000577.1 GCA_021604925.1 Gemmatimonadota bacterium | reverse complement strand
ATGCAGACCATGCTGCGCGAAGGCGCTCGACCGAACTACGCGTTCGCACCGGATGGACGCGTGCGACTCGTTGCCTACTCCTTCCCGGATGTTCCCGAGTCCGCGGTCCGGACCGCTCTTGAGGATGCCGGGGCGCAGATTGTCACGGTGATGCCCGTGTTTCAGCGTTACGAGATCGTCGCGCCGGAGGGCCGCGTGTTCGACATCTCCGCGGCGGACGTCGTTCGCTACCTGCGTCACGCCGACTCGGCGCCGCAGGATGACCTCTCCGGCCTGCGCGCGGATCACCAGATCAACGAAGCCCAGGTAGCGCCCTACAGCCTGTCCGGCGGCGACGTTCTGATCGGACAGGTCGAAACGGACCATCCCGACGACACGCACGACGACCTGGCCGGACGCGTGATCCATCTGGTACCGGGCGGCGTGTCGGCTCACGCGACCCATGTCGCGGGCATCGCGGCCGGGGACGGAACCCTTTCGGTCGCCCACGGCGGATCCGCCATGGAGTGGCGTGGAGTGGCGCCGGCGGCAGGCATCGTGTCCTGGATCTCCTCGGGTCCCTATCTCATGGACTACGGCCCGGCCATCACGATGGCGGAGATCGGATTGTCCACGAACTCCTGGGGCGCCTCCGTCAGCTCCGGTGCCGGGAACTGCTCGATCTACGGCGACTACGACTTCGGTGCCCCCGAACACGATCACATCATCAACGGCGCGGCGTTCGGCCCGGCCATTCCCATCTTCTTTTCCGCCGGGAACGAGCGCGACGACTGTGACTGCTCCATGAGTTGCACGTCGCCGTACATCAACTACACGAACATCCGCCCTCCCGGCGCCACGGCCAAGAACACGCTGACCGTGGGCGCGAAGCCTTCGGACGTGTCCGCCATCGCGGACTTCAGCTCGTGGGGCCCCATGGACGACGGCCGACTGAAGCCGGAGATCGTGGCTTCCGGAACGGAAACCGGGGGCGGCATCTATGCACCGCTCCCGCCGGATACGTACGGCGAGTTGAGCGGCACGTCCATGTCCACGCCTGCCGTGGCGGGGGCCGGCGCGTTGTTCCTGCAGGAGTTCCGTGGACTCACCGCAACGGAGCCGCTGCCCTCCACGGTCAAGGCGCACTTCATCCACTCGGCTGCCGACCTGGCCGAAGGCACGTCGTACCTGAACGTGGGACCGGACTACGCCTCCGGCTACGGTGTGCTCAAGGTCAAGGACACCATCGACGTGCTGCGCGCCGGAACCTGGATCGAGGGAGCGGTGGATCACGGTGAGGCCGCCGGCATTTCCTTCGGCGTGCCGCCGGACGCCAGCGAGGTCAAGGTCACCCTGGCCTGGGACGATGTGGCCGGAGCCGCGGCCGCCAGCGTGGCCCTGGTGAACGACCTGGAACTCGTGGTCACGGACGCCCTGGGAACGCGGCACTTCCCCTGGACGCTCTCCCCCGGTTCGCCCAGCGCCGCGGCCGTGCGGACCGGCGAGGATCACGTCAATCCTCTGGAGCAGGTGTTCGTGGATTCGGCGATCGAGCCGGGCGAGTGGTTCATCGACGTCGTGGGGGACCTGGTGCCCATGGGGCCGCAGGCGTTCAGCGTGGTGTGGAGCCACAACGGAACCGACGTGCCGGTGAGCACGCCGGACATCGCGGTTTCAGGGTCGCTCCAGACTGCCACGCTTCATCCGTCGCATCCCAATCCGTTCCGGCCCTGGACCACGATCGAGTACTCGCTGGCTCGGACCGAGACCGTGGAACTCCGGGTCCTCGACGTCACCGGCCGCGTGGTGCGGACGCTGGAAACCAACCGGCGACAGAACCAGGGTCCCTACACGTACACGTGGCGGGGTCGCGACGACGCGGGCCGTCAGGTTTCGAGCGGTGTGTACCTCGTCGAGCTGCGCACCGGAACGGAACGCCGGACGCGGAAAGTAACGCTTGTGCGCTAGCGTTCCCAAAGCGAGAGCTGCAGCTCCGCCACGAATCCCGCGCGCTCGCAGTTGCGAAGACTCGCGGTCGCGGGCTCAACGTCGGTGACGACCCACTCCAGGTGCGACTCGTCCGCATCTGCCAGTCGGGCGGAAAGGAGGGCGGCCTGGAATCCCCGGCCCCTCCATTCCTCCCGGGTGAACGCGTTGCCAAGCACGGCGCCCCGCGCGCCCACGAACGTCGTCGCCATGGCGACCACCTGATCGTCGACTTCCACGACGAACACCCGGAAGCGCTCCGTGCAATGATGGCCACGCCGAAGCGCCCAGAGTTCCGAAGCGATCGGGCCCTCGAGTTCCAGAAGCGGCAAGATGCGATCGGCATCGTCGGGCCCCAGTTTCAAGACCGGAGCGGCGCAGGGACGGCGACCTGTCCGGGACGCCAGCCAGATGAGTTCCTGCCCCGGTGCGAAACCACGCTCGCGGAGCGCCGGCGCCACCGCGTCGAGTTCCTGCATGTCGACATCGATGCGAAGTGTCGACGTTCCATCGCCCAGGTGCTCCAGCGCCCGGTCCAGCCACGGCAGTGCATCTCCCGTGCAGCCTACGATACGATTGTAGTAGCTGGGCTCGCGGGATCGGTCCTGCGTCACCGTGAGAGGACCCACGTTCTCGACCGAGAACGTCGACTCGCGCGCGTCGCTCACGGTCTTGAGCGCGTTGAACCGCGCGTACTCCACATCCAGGGCCTGAAGTTGGCGCCGGGGAACGTGGGGCGCGCTCAGCGGCCCGTCTCCCCGCCACGGCGCTCGGGCTGGCCGGCCAGCCCCTGCAGCTTGAGAACGGTGGCCCAGTTTCGAGT
>BQJX01000576.1 GCA_021604925.1 Gemmatimonadota bacterium | reverse complement strand
CACCGACACCGACACCGACACCGACACCGGCAGCGCGGGCGCGGGCGCGGGCACCGACACCGACACCGGCAGCGGCAGCGCTGGCGCGGGCACCGACACCGGCAACGGCAACGGCGCCTTCACCGGCACCGACGGTCGGCCGATCCGGGGCGAAGCGGGAGATCAGAGCGCGCCGAGTCGAGTGGGCGGCCAGTAGCGGACCCAGGCTCGCGCGATGAGCGCGTCCTTCTCCAGAAATCCCCACACGTGCCCGTCCAGCGAGTTGTTGCGGTTGTCGCCCAACACGAAGACGTGACCCTTCGGCACCCGGATCGGGCGCAGTTCGTAGTTGGGCGGCGCCTGGATGAACGGTTCGTCCCGAACCCGGCCATTCACCAGAACCGTGCCCCCGGTGACCTCGACGGTGTCCCCTTCGGTGGCCACCACCCGCTTGACCAGTCGCGTACTGGACGGATGCGAACTCAGCTCACGCGCGCGTTCCGGAGACTTGAACACGACCACGTCGCCCGCCTTGGGCGCCCAGAACCAGTAGTGGAACTTGGTCCCCAGGATGCGATCTCCCTCCAGGATGGTGGGGCGCATGGAGCCGGTGGGCACGTGGTACGCCTCCACCACGGCCACCCTCATCCCGAAGAACAGCAGCGCGGAGTAGAGGATGGTCTTGAGCCAATCGATGAGCTGGGTCTTGAAGTGCTCGTTCACGGGGTCTCCTTCCTAGAGTCCACCGACGCGCCGCAGCGGCCAGTAGCGCGCGAATACGTGCGCGATCAGGGATTCCTCGCTGAGAAACCCCCAGCGATGACTGTCCAGCGACTCGTTCCGATTGTCGCCCAGCACGAACACGTGGTTTTCCGGCACGATCCGGCTCGGCACTTCGTAGTGTGGCGCCTCCGCGATGAAGGGCTCCTCCACCGCAACTCCGTTCACGAACACCACTCCGCTCCGGATCTCGACCGTGTCTCCGCCGACCGCAACCACCCGTTTGACGAACCGCTCGGAACGGACGCCCGACAGCTCCTGGGCGCGATCCGGCGGCCGGAACACCACCACATCTCCGCGCTGCGGCTCCCAGAACCAGTAGTGGAACTTGGTTCCCAGCAGATGATCCCCCTCCACGATGGTGGGACGCATGGAGCCGGTCGGAACGACAAACGCCTCCACCACCACGGAGCGCAGGCCGAACGCCAGCACCACCGTGAGGACCAGCGTCTTGGTCCACTCCAGCAGTTCGCGCCCGACCGTGGTCCGGCGGGATCCGCTTCCCGGAATACCCTCGGGCTCGCCTTCGGGTTCCAGATCGGGGTCGTGGGTTCTCGCGTCGATCACCGTTTCCTCGCGTTTCGCCAATGGAGGCTTCATGGTATCTTGTTTCGGCCATGAAATATCGAATCCTCGGACAAACGGACATCCAGGTCTCGGAAATCGGGCTGGGCACGTGGACCATGGGGGGCTCCCTGATCCTGGGGGGGGCGCCCACGGGGTACGGGCCCGTGCCGGAGAGCGAGGCTCTACGGGCGCTGCAACGCGCGCTGGAGCTCGGCGTCACGTTCTTCGACACCTCCGACTCCTACGGACTGGGCCTGAGTGAGCGCATCCTGGGGCAGGCCGCGGCCCACCGACGTGGGCAGATGGTGCTGGCCAGCAAGGCGGGCTGGGTCCCGGACGGGCGGGAGCGCTGGATGCGCGACGTCTCGCCGGACCACCTCCGCGCCGCCTGCCGCCGCTCGCTGCACCGGCTCGGAGTGGACGCCCTGGACATCTTCCTGCTGCACTCCGTCCCCGACGAGGGCGACGAGACCGAGCGTGCCCTGGACACCCTGGACGAACTAAAGACGTCGGGGTGCACGCGGGCCACCGGGGCGTCCGTGGGGTTGGACGTGGCCGCCGGCACGCGGCTGGTTCGCACCGGACGGCTGGACGTGCTGGAGGTGCACTACAACCTGCTGCACCAGGGGGCGGCTCGCGAACTGCTGGACGAGGCCGAGCGACGCCGCGTGGGCGTGATCGCGTCTTCGCCGCTGGCCTACGGGTTCCTCTCCGGGCGGTACAACCGGTCCACTGTGTTTGCCAAGAACGACTGGCGAAGCGGCCTCACGCCGCAGGAAGTGGCGGCGCGGCTGGAGCGCGTGGCCGAGGTTCGCTTCGTCACCGGAGACGGCGTTCGCTCCCTGCGCGATGCGGCGTTGCGCTTCGTGCTGGCTCATCCGGCGATCTCGACCGCCGTGCCCGGCTTCCGCAACGCGGAACAGGTGGAAGAGCTCGTGGATTCCCTGGAAGCGGCGCCGTTCACGGACATCGAGCTCGCCCGGGCTCGCGACGTGGGACGCACCCGTTCTGCCGCGGCGGAGTCGCCGGCCTAGGAGCGCCGTGTGCCCCAGACTCCCGCCATCCTGGACCTGACCCGGCGATACCCGGTGCTGGGCCTGATCGGCAACACGCCCCTGGCGAGCGTGGACGTCCTGGGCGAACGGTTTCCGCACGCCCGGGTCCTGGCCAAGATCGAGTACATGAACCCCGGCGGGTCGGTGAAGGACCGCCCCGTGCTGCGGATGCTCGGGGATGCGCTGGCGTCCGGAGAGCTGCGGGGCCGGACCGTGCTGGACTCGTCGTCCGGGAATGCCGGGATCGCGTACGCCATGATCGGAAGCGTGCTGGGCCTTGCGGTCGAACTCGTGGTTCCGGGCAACGCAAGCATCGAACGGAAGAAGCGGATCCTGGCGCACGGGGCCAAGTTGACCCACACGGATCCCCTGGAAGGGTACGACGAAGCGCTCCGCGAGGCGCATCGACTCGCC
>BQJX01000575.1 GCA_021604925.1 Gemmatimonadota bacterium | reverse complement strand
AGACGCGCCAACGAACGCCCCGACGGCACATCCGGCGCCGGTGTCCCTTCGAACAGCGCGGGATCCAGGTCCTCTCCCCAGCCCACCACGTCCGTGCTTCCGTCCGGCGCCACCCATCGACACGCATCCGGCCCGTTCTGCAGATCCAGGTCCACCACGACCTGCGGCCTGGGCTCCACGCCGCTCTCGCCCAGCACGAACGGCTCCGCCCCCAGGCTGTCCGCGAACCCTCCCTCCCACGCCAATCGCCAATCGCCGGGCGCGGCGCCGTTTCCCGTTTCCAGTCGCCAGCCAGCCAGCGACACCGGGCCCGATGTCCCCGCCGCCGCCACCAGTTCCACGAATTCGTAGCCGCCATCTGCCCCGCTGGGGTCGTAGTACACCTCGTTCACGACAATCTGCATGCCTGTGACCTCGGGAAGGCATCCCGCACCACCCTGATCCGCGGCCCAAAAGCGTCAAGTCCCGTCGGTTTCCCGCAAGCGCCCTCTACAGAATCACCAGTGCCCACCCGATGATGCCAAGCAAGGGGAGTGATCGTTCCTCCAAGGAACCGGGAGGCCAGCCTTGGGTGCCGCACCGCCAAAAGTACGACCCGAATCCGGGAGTTTCCGGCGCGACGCGCCATCCGTTCAGTTCGAGCGCGCCGCCGACCTCATGGGTCTGGACCCCGATATCCGCCGGATTCTGGGGAGCGCGGCCTCCGAATCGATCTTCCATTTCCCCGTCAAGATGGACGACGGCCACGTGGAAATCTTCACGGGGTACCGCGTCCAGCACAACAACGTGCTGGGCCCGTACAAGGGCGGACTCCGCTTCCACCCGCAGGCCGACCTGCACCTCTTCCGGGAACTCGCCGCCTGGATGACGTGGAAGACGGCCATCGCCGACCTTCCGTTCGGCGGCGCCAAGGGCGGGATCTGCATGGACCCGGCCGACTACTCCGTCTCCGAGCTGGAGCGCATCACGCGTCGTTTCGTGTACGCGCTGGGCGACTCCATCGGGCCGGATCACGACATTCCCGCTCCGGACATGAACACGAACCCGCAGGTCATGGCCTGGATCATGGACACCTACCTGACCATGGTGCCGCCGCAGCAGCGGTTGCGCAGCACGCACGTGGTGACGGGCAAGCCGATCGGGCTGGGCGGCTGCGTGGGTCGCGACAAGGCGACGGGGCAGGGCGTGGTTATCACCATCGAGAACTGGGCGCGCGACCGCGGCATCTCGCTGAAGGACAGCAGCTACATCGTGCAGGGCTTCGGCAACGTGGGCTCGTGGGCCGCGCGGCTCCTGCATCCCTACGAGACGCGCTTGCTGGCCGTGGAAGACCACACCGGGGCGATCCACGACGCGGCGGGCCTGGATCCGCTGGCGCTGTCACGCTGGGTCGAGGATCACGGCGGCGTGGCCGGCTTTCCGGGAGGCGTGGCCATCGATCACGAGACGTTCCTGGGCACCCAGGCGGACTTCTTCATTCCCGCGGCGCTGGGTGGCCAGATCACGGAGAAGACCGCGCCGATGCTGAACGTGCAGCTCGTGGTGGAAGCCGCCAACGGGCCCACCACGTTCGAAGGCGAGCGCATCCTGATGCAGCGGGAGATCTCGATCATTCCGGACATCCTGGCGAATGCCGGCGGCGTGATCGTGAGCTACCTGGAGTGGCTGCAGAGCAAGCGAAGCGAAGCGTGGGACCTGGAAGAGGTCGAAGGGAAGCTGCGGCGAAAAATTACCGCTGCGTACGATCGCGTTCGCGACGCCGCGCAGTCGTACGGGACCGACTGGCGCACGGCGGCCTACGTGGTGGCGCTGTCGCGGCTGGAGTCCGTGTACAAGGAGCGGGGGATCTTTCCGTAGCCTCGCTACGGACGCAGCCCAACCATCGACTCGATGGGCCGCTCCAGCCAGCACACATCCCAGTACTTGCCGAACTTGCGGCCGACCTCTTGGAACGTGCCCACCGCGCGAAACCCGAAGTGCTCGTGCAGTGCCATCGATCCGGCGTTCGGCAGTGCGATTCCCGCGTACGCGCGGTGCACGTCTTCGGTGGCCAGCACCGTGAACAGCTCCGCGTACAGTGCGCGCCCGAGCTTCCGCCCGACCGACTCCGGCCGCACGTACACCGTGGACTCCACGGACGTGGCGTATGCGCGCTTCCGACGGAACTCTCCGCTGGTGGCGTAGCCGGCGACCGCGCCGTCCTCTTCGGCCACGATGAGGCGATGCGGTCCGGTGGCGGCGTGCTCGTCGAACCACGGACGGCGTCCTTCCACCGTCCACGGCTCCACGTCGAACGTGATGTGCGTGTTCTGCACGTAGTGATTGTAGATGGCCACGAGTTCCGGCAGGTCGGTCTCCCGCGCGGCTCGGAGAATGGGTCCCGGCATTCGTTCTCCTGGATGCGCCGCCCGGCTCGGCGCCGGCGGGTGACCCGTTTCCGTCAGGAGCGGGGGGCTCTCTCTTCCACCGCCCACGCGTTGCGATGGTTGGCAAACGGGAGGTGTGCGTCCCAGCAGGCCACGGAGCAGAAGACCAGACTGTTCCGCTTCCGGTTGCAGGTGGACACGCTACACACCTGGTAGAGCTGACCGTGAGCAATGGGCTTCTTGCAACTGCTGCACTCCCGCCACCTCTTCAGTTCCGACATGGTCCCTCCTTCCGCGGCGGAAACTTAGCGCGCCGCGCGCCGGTCATCAAGAGGGCGGCGGGCGCTTTTCGGCCGTGAATTCGTCCCAGAGCCCCAACCGCTTCAGCCGATCGATGAGGCCCTTGCGAGAGACCCCCAGCAACTCGGCGG
>BQJX01000574.1 GCA_021604925.1 Gemmatimonadota bacterium | reverse complement strand
GGCACCGGGCGCTGGAAGACGCCGAGGCGACGGCGTGGCTTCTGGACGTACTGCTGGAGCGCGCGGAGGAAGAGGGCGTGGCCACGTTGGACGAGTTGCTCGCCCTGGGGGCGCCGCCGGGAGTGAGCACGCCGCGGGCGCCGCGTCCGCTCACGGAACAGGAGCAGCTTCAGCTGGAGGACGCCATCCTGACCGGCGACCGGATCGAGCTGCAGTACGTGTCGCGACGCGGCGTTCGGAGTTGCAAGTTCGTGGTGCCCTACGGAGTGCAACAGGCGGGCGGGTCCGCTTCGTTGGTGGCCTACGATGTGGGGGCCGGCACCACGCGGACCTTCCGGCTGGATCGGGTGGCGCGGATCGGGCGCGAGCCGGAGAAGGAGGAGGTGCATTGAAACTGACGGACGTGCGGGACCATCTGGGAGACTGTCATCGGTGTGCCCTCAGCGAGTCGCGAACCACGCTCGTCTTCGGCGCGGGGAATCCGAAGGCGGACATCGTGCTCGTGGGCGAAGCGCCCGGAGCGAAAGAGGACTCCGACGGCGTTCCGTTCGTGGGTGCGGCCGGCAAGCTCCTGGACAGCATGCTGGCGCGCATCTCCCTGGATCGAAGCGGCATTTACATTGCAAACGTGTTGAAGTGCCGCCCTCCGTCCAACCGGGATCCCAAGCCGGACGAGATCGAGACGTGCGTTCCGTTCCTGTTCGATCAGCTGGATGCGATCCAGCCTCGGGTGGTGGGGACGCTCGGGAACTTCTCCACGCGCGTGCTGCTGGGCACCCGGGAAGGAATCACCGCCCTCCGGGGCCAGGTGTTCAACGTGCGAGGCTGGACGGTGCTGCCCATGTATCATCCAGCCGCCGCGCTCCACAACGGGTCCCTGCGCCCGGAAATCGAACGCGATTTCCTCCGATTGCAAGAGTTTGCAAATCCTGACAGGTCGTCGGCTTGACCTTGCTCCAGGGTGTGACTAGAGTTGACGCTGCGCTGCCCCGCGTGACGCGCGCCCCTGTCGGCCCGGAGAATCCATGCGCTGCCCCTCCTGCTTCCTGCGTTCCTCCGTCGGGTTCGCCCTTGGCCTGGCGGCAGGCAGCGCCCTGGTCCCGGTCTCCGGAGCCTCCGCCGCGGATCGACTGGTGGGGGCCGGGTTGGCGTTCCCCCACGTTCTGCCGGAGCACGGCGAGTCGCTGGAACTCGTGGGACATATCGATCCGGAGACCGCGGAGCTGCCGTTCCCGCTGAACGGCGACTGGAACGAGTACACGTGGACGTTGACCGGGCCCGTCGTGTACGAAACGCTGCACCCGGCGCCGGGGATCCACTACCGCCGACTCACGTTCGGGATCCTCGAACTGCGCGAAGACCCCAGTCGGAATTCCGCATTCCTGCCCAATCCTCCCAACGTTCTGGTCCCGTCCAGCTTCCACGACGGTTCGATCCTCCTCCTGGGAACCGTCACCGATCTGGAAGTGCGCGACATCTTCGGGATTGTAACCGCCACCGCGGAGCTGCGATTCGGAGGGGGCACGCGCGTGGCCGATCTGGAACGAACCGAGTGGACGTTCAACGCGGCCATCTCCGGGTTCGGCGCCGAAGTCCCGTTGGGATACGGCGCTCGGTGGACGCTGGACCTGCACCCCAGCGCGCCGGTCACCGTGCAGTCCGATTCCTGGACGGCGATCAAGGCCCTGTATCGCTGAGACTCGGCGCTGGGACTCGGTGCTGGGACTCGGTCCCACGGGTCCCATCCGGTCCCCGTTCGGTCCGGAAACTTTGCCCGCTGACGCTCCCGGACAATGGAGGCCCCCCTTTTGGCCGTCATTTCTGCTATTCTGGTTGCCGTGGGCCCGCCCCCCCCGGCACCACCCGCTCCGCCCCGGGAACCGACAATCTGGAGATCGCTGCTTGCCCGGTAGAAACCCTGGCTGGAACCGAGTCCGAACGGGCGCGTGCCTTGGTGCGCTCGTCCTCGCACTGACCGCCCCGAGCGCCCGCGCGGCGTTCACGGAGGTGGCCACTCCCTATGGCATCGCCAGCGGCGACAGCATGTCGTATGGCGCCAGCTTCATCGATTTCGATGGCGACGGCGATCAGGATTTCTATGTGAACAATCACTGGAAGAACGCCGCCGATTTCTATCGCAACGACGGCACGATTCCGTGGGTGGAGTACTCGGCGCACCTGGGCGTGGGCAATGCCGACCGCCACGATGTGCATTGGGGCGACTTCGACGGCGACGGGTCGCCCGATCAGTACATCATTCACGGCGCCGGCCAGGCGAACGAGATGTTCCTGAACCACGGGGCCGGCATCCTGGAAGAGATCGCGGTGGCCGCCGGCGTGGACGACACGGACGGTCGTGCCCGCGAGGCCACCCTGGCCGACTTCAATCTGGACGGCTGGCTGGACATCTTTGTGGTGAACGACTTCCGTCCCGGATTCAAGCGGCCGAACGCGCTGCTCCTCAACAACGGCGACGGGACCTTCTTCCGCTTTCCGAACATCGGCCCCATCTTCAACTCGCGGCTGCACGTGTCCTCCGCGGACTTCGACCTCGACGGCGACCCGGACATCCTCACCACGAATCCGCCGTACGCGCCGGGCGAGGTCTGGAGAAACGACGGCTCGGCCGTGTTCAACGAGGTCTCCGCGGCCGTGTTCCCCGGGATCACGGCGCCGCTGGGACAGGCGAACGGGCTCTCCTGGGCGGACTACGACAACGACGGCGATCTGGATCTGCTGACCTGCGGCGGGAACCGGGCCATGTGGGACTACGTGGGCCTGCAGGCCGACTCGCTCCGGTGG
>BQJX01000573.1 GCA_021604925.1 Gemmatimonadota bacterium | reverse complement strand
CACGATCACCGAGCCGCGTCTCGTCAGGAAGGCGAAGTCCACGTCCTGGTCGTCGTCGAGATCGGCGGGGATCACGTCCACGGTGGCGCCCACGTCCTGCACGCCCGACTCGGCCGACACGTCGGCAAAGGAGCGGTCGCCGTTGTTGCGAATGAGGATGGGGCCGTTGGTTCCCGCGGCCACGATGTCCACGTCGCCCTCGTGATCGAAGTCCACGGGCGCCCATCGTCCGGAGGCCCCGCTATGCACGAGCACCGGCGGATCCCAGGAACCCTGCATGCCGGGGTGGAGCCGGAGGTTGCCGCCGCCGGACCGCACCAGGTCGCGCTGGCCGTCGTTGTCGAGATCCAGCGCGCGCGCGGACGTCACGCCCAGCAGTCCGGCGAGACCGCGGCTGTCGGTGACATCCACCCAGGCGCCGTTGTCCCAGCGGAGGTCGCGCACCGTTTGTCCATCGCCAACAAGCAGGTCGCGGTCGCCATCGCCGTCCAGATCCACGGCCTCCGCCCACCGGATGCCGCGCACGTTCTTGAGCGGCCGTGAGGAGAACGCGGGCAGGGTTCCCGCGGCGCGCACGCCGGCGGGTCGAACGAACGCCTGCAGTTCCAGCAGTTCGCCCATCTCCAGATCCTCCTCGGAGAGCTGGGCGCCCTGTCCGGACTTCGAGAGCTCCTCGTACTCGCGCAGGGCGGCCTTGCCCTCCTCCCGGCGCTGGAGTTGCAGCAGCGATCGACCCTGCCGGTACAGCGCGGATGCGTAGTGCCGGGGCGCGTGCAGCTGTCCCAGCGCCAGGATCGACTCGAACTCGGCGGTGGCGGCCTCCAGGTCACGCAGGCGGACGGCCAGGATCCCGAGGTTGTAGGCGAGCTCCGGGCCGTCGCCGCCGGCGGCGCGGCAGGCGAGGAACGCCGCCCGCGCCTCTTCCAGATGGGTGGAGCGCTTCTCCAGGACTCCGAGTGCGTACGACAGGGCAGGGGTGCCCGGCTCCAGTGCCTGCGCCGCTTCGAGCGCGGCGCGGGCGCCCGGCAGATCACCCGCCAGCAGGAGGGCCACGCCGGCGTTGCGGGCGTCGCCGGCGGAGTGGGGATCCAGTCGCTGGGCCTCGGCCAGTTCGCGCGCGGCCTGCTCGAAGTCATCGTTCGCGAAGTAGGCGAGGCCCAGGTTGCGATGCAGCCAAAGGCCGGCGCTTTCATCCCCGGCCAGCGAACTGCACCGGGCGGCTTGGGGCGCGATCACGGCGGTCACGAGGATCAGAACGGCCGCCCATCCATGACTGCGGGACATCTTCACAACCTCCAGGATCCGGTCCAGACCAGCCAAATCAGCGTTTCCGGCGGCTGATGTTAGTCGGAATCCGCCGCGCTGGCCAGTAGCGGTGGGTTTCGTGCCCGCCGCCGGCCCGAGCCGATCGAACGTGTGAACCAGCTTGCCAGGGGCTTTCCGCCCCTCTAGTATGACCGGGTTCCGCGGAGCGGTAAGGAGCCCCGTGGAAGCGCCCTCCCGGAGCCCGGGAACGTCCCTTCTTGGGGTCAACCGAAGGCGGAGAGAAAACACCCATGGAAGAGTTCGGCAAGCACTTACGATACAGCCGCAAGCAGCGCCGCATGACGCAGACGGAGCTTGCGCACATTGTGGGAGTCGCTCCCGCGTACGTGAGTCAGATCGAGTCGTCTCTCCGAATGCCCAGTCTCAAAGTCGCCAAGAAGTTCGCGGACGCCCTCCGGGTGGAACTCCCGGTGTTGCTTGGCACGTCGGATGCCACTCCGGTGCCCGACCGCATGACCGACGCCGAGAAACTGGAACTGCTCCACAACCTCATTCGTTCCATCGAGTTCGATGCGGACTGTCGGCCGCGCACCGTGGACACCGAGCCGCTCCCGGGGGCCACCGCCATGGAGGTCTCGGACGGCGAAGAGTCCGCCATCCGCTTCTACCGGTTCGGAGACTCGGTGAAGTCGGTCCAGTACCTGCGGGCGCACTCCGGCCACGAGATCATCTACTGTGCGTGCGGTCGCCTGCGCGTGGTCGTGGAGAACGAGGAGCAGGTGCTGTCTCCCGGTGAGTCGTTCTCGTTCGATTCCGATCGTCCCCATACGGTCCTCGGGGAACCCGGCAGCGTGGCCGTGTCCACGGCGAACCCGCCGCCCACCGCCGACAGCGTGCGCCGGATCCCGGTGGACGAGGCCACGGGCGTGGATGTCGACCAGCTGCGCGAAGGGATTCTGTCGGCGAAAGCCGGCTGCTGATCCGCGCGGACGTCCCCCGGATGGTCCGTCGCGATGCGATCCTCTTCTTCCTGATTGCCCTCGCGTACCGCGCGCTGTTCCTGCTTGAGACGCACTCCGAACCGCTCTTCTCCATCCTGGCCATCGACGCGCAGTTCTACCACGACCTCGCGAGCCGGTTCGCGGCGGGACAGTACGGGACGGAACCGCTCTGGTACGCGCCGCTGTATCCGGTCCTCCTCATGCTGCTGTTCCGGATCGGCGGCACGGATCCGCAGGTGGTCGTGGCGCTGCAGTTCGTGCTGGGCGCGGGCACCGCGGCCGTGGGGGTCCTGCTGGGATCGCGCGTGTCGCGGACGGTGGGGAGGATCACCGGGGGAGTCCTGGCCCTGTCGCCGGTGTTCGTGTTCTACGAGAACCAACTGCTGTATGCCTCTCTGGCGGTGTTCTTTACGGCGCTCTTCCTCTTGGCCCTGTTGCGGGCCATGGACGCAGCAACGACCCCGGTACGCGCGCGGGCGCTCGGGGCCGGGGTGGCGTTCGGACTGCTGCTCCTGCTGCGCACGAACGCGCTCCT
>BQJX01000572.1 GCA_021604925.1 Gemmatimonadota bacterium | reverse complement strand
ATGGGCGCGGCGGCCACGTACCACTCCCCGCGGATTCGCTGGGGCGCAAGGAAGTGCGAGCCCGCTTCCTCGCCATCCACCAGCAGCACGGGGGGCGCTTCCGAAACGTCCGACGGATCCGCCCACGCGGACACACCGAGGCCACTCAGGGTCCCCAGGAGGAGAACGGCGCAGAGGCGCAGGTGCGGAGCCATGGTGTCGATTCGGGCCCTGTGATGGTGGCAGCAATGGATGTCGTTTCTTTGGGCTTCCTTTGGGAAATCGGTGAAATCGCGCCTTCGCTTTAGGAGCGGAACGGCTGCCCCGGGCAAAGGAGGCGGGAATCTCGTCCCGGGACGCCCCGTCCGAACGATCGTGTGCCCGTCGTTTGCGCGATCCGGGGTCGAACTTCGCACTTCCAGGAGACGCCCGGACGCCCCGAAGTCCAACAAGCGGCGGCAAGATGCTATTCTCGCTCGCGTTCACGATCCCGTTTTCGCGCCGGAGGAGTTCCCGTGCCCTACCAGGTTCCCGGAGTGAAGCTCATTCCCCAGCGGGACAACATGTCTTGCTGGTACGCGAGCGCTCAGATGCTGATCGAGTGGAAGACGAACCGGCTGCAGATGTGTGTGGCCGGCCTCACCCCGCCGGACCTGGACGCCGAGTGCCGCCGGATCCGCGATGCGCGCGGCGGCATCGTGAACTCGCAGATCCTGTCCATGGCGCGTCGCCTCGGACTGAAGGCGGTCCCGCCCATGAGTCCCACCCCGCAGGCCATCGAAGGGTGGCTGCGCACGTACGGCCCGCTGTGGGTGAACGGGCGCTCGCACATCGTGGTGATTGCGGGGATCAACGGCGACATGGTGACCGTGTACGATCCCTGGCCCGTCAACCAGGGGAAGATCGACACCCGGCCGCTGACCGGCTGGTACGTGGGTGGCGCCAATCCCACCGGACAGCCCGACTCCAGTCGCGACACGGGTCTCAGCGTGGAGACGGTGTTCCTGCACAACTCCTGATCGGTCTGCGCCCGCGCGGCGCAACCCCGCAACTTCGCCGCCGCGGCTCACGCAGTCGCACGGCCGTCGAGACGTTCGCCTACGCCGCGCCCTCGGACTCGCGCGCCGCCTGCTCCGTCTCCAGGTTCTCCTCCTGGATGCGAATCAGCCGCTCCGCCGTCGCCCGGAGCAGATGAATGGCCAGGTCCGTGTGATCTTCCATGATGTCCAGCAGCCGTTCCGTGGAAGTGTAGAGCGCCACCAACGGAGTCTCCGTCACCGCCGTGAACCAGCGCGGGTCGCCGCTGAAGCGTTCCAGGTTGCCGAGCGGATAGCCCGGCCCCGCGCGGAAGTGTGACAAGCCCCACTGCGTGGTGCAGGCCACGGTGCCGCTGGCGATGATCAATGCGTGGTCCGCGCGGTCTCCCACCTTCCAGAGGGTCTTCCCCGCCTCGATCCGGACGGGCGGAGTGGCGGCGCTGATCCGGGCCATCGCCTCCATGCTGCTGTTGCCGAACACGCCGCCCGGCCGTCGCAACAACCGCAGGCGCTCCACGAAGTCGGTCGGGTCGCGCGGGAGCCCCTCCTGGCCGTCCAGAGGTGCCAGGTACGTGCCCTCCGGGATCTGCTGGCGATGCGCCAGGGTCTGGCGGGTGAGGCTCCGAATCAGCCGGACCAGGATGGCGAAGTTGTCTTCCAGGATGTCGAGAAAGACGTCCTCGTCGAAGGACAAGGTCACGGTGTCTTCCAGCGCCACCGAAGACAGGCCCGCGTCCCGTCGCGCGATCATGCTGAGAAAGCCCACCGTCCCTCGCTCCTCGACCCGCGAGCCCTCGAAGTACTCGCCCCCCGACACCAGGACCGAGCCCGACACCACCGTGTGAAAGCACTCCACGGCTCGCCCCGGCGTGTGGATCGCCTCGCCGGATCGGAACGTTCGCTCCTGTGCGTTCTCGGCCAGCACCGCCGTGTGCATCGGAGACAGCGAGTCGCCGAACGGCGCCAGGCTCTTGAGGAACAGCGCCCGTTCCAACGGGCCGATCATCCGGGCGTTCTGGACTCTCGCCATGGTCGTCCTCAGCGAATGGGAACCACGAACGCGCGCGTGGCTCCCGGGGTCTTCAGGGGTTCCAGCGATCGACGGAACACGTCCTTCATGGCAGACTGCGCCCGCTCGCAGAGGGAGTGGATCCGTTCCTCGCTCTCGGGAATGTTCATCTCCTTCACGTGGTGGGCGACGAGACAGCGCAGATGCAGGCTCGGCTCCTCCAGGAGGGCCTGCAGCAGTTCGCGGGGAGAGCGCTGCGTGGCCCGGTGGTACCGGCTGCCCGCGGCCAGCCGACGAGCGTCCGGCACGTCGTCCAGGTAGCCCAGGATGGCTTCGCGAATCGGCGACGGCAGCGCGTTCTCCAGCAACTCGCGACTGCTGGCCAGCGCGGAGCGTCCCCCGGCCGTCAGGCCGCGATGAATGCGGCGGAAGTCCTCGTTCGGAAAGCGCAGGCTGAACAGCCGGAAGAGCCGTTCGGTGGCGTGAAGCTCCTTCGAGCGCAACAGATCGCGAACGTCTTCGCTCACGGGTGTGCGCCAGGCGGGGTCGTCGCTCTCCTGCCGTTCGAGTTGGACGCGGAACTCGATCATCTGGAAGAGCCGCGTCATCGTCCGTTGGATCAGCTGTTCGAGCAGGTCGTGATCCAGTTTCACTTCGGGATTCCGAACCCGGACCGCTCCGAGCGCCCGGAGGAGCTTGTAGCGGATGGTGCCGTGCGTCTCCACGGGCAGTCGCTGCAGCAGGACCGGGGCCGCCTTTTCCGCCGGGAAGCGGGAGA
>BQJX01000571.1 GCA_021604925.1 Gemmatimonadota bacterium | reverse complement strand
TCGGAACTCGAGGACGTCCTCAGCCTCCAGACCTCCGGAGGCGTGGCGCTGGTGGATGGGGCGATCGAGATCTCCGGTCGCTCCGGGCTGAACGGTGAGCTGACCGAGCTCGGGTTCAGCGAGATCAGCAACCCGGATCTTGCCGGTTCGATGGCCTTCAACGAGACGCAGGCCGCCACCAACGTTACCCATGAGGCGTCAATTCGGATCTTCGACAGTCTCGGCAACTCGCAGGTGTTGTCCATGACGTTCACCAAGGACAACGACACCGACAACCGCTGGACCTGGGAGACCTCCTACGCCGGCGGCGACATCACTTCGGGCGGGACCGGCGCGGTCACGTTCTTCGGCGACGGTTCCCTGGAAGGGTTCACGACCGACGACGGCGCTCCGCTCCGCATCCAGCCGAACACCGGGGCGGATGGACCGCTGGTCGTGGACTTCAACGCCGGTTCGCGCGGCGGAGTGGACGGGATCACGGGCTTCGCTCGCGAGTCGACCACCGCAATCGTGGACCAGGATGGCTACGGCATGGGAACGCTGGAGTCGATCTCGGTCGCCAACGACGGGGTGATCACCGGAGTGTTCACGAACGGCACGTCCCGGTCGCTCGCCCAGATCGCGCTCGCCAGCTTCAGCAACCCCACCGGCCTGCAGCGGGACGGGGGGAACGGCTGGATGGACACGCCGAACTCAGGCCAGGCGGTGATTCGTCACCCGGGCACGGCCAGCCAGGTGGGATCGATCAGCGCCGGTACGCTGGAGATGTCGAACGTGGACATCGCTCAGGAGTTCACGAGCATGATCGTGGCTCAGCGCGGATTCCAGGCGAACGCCAGGACCGTCACCACGTCGGACGAGATGCTCCAGGAACTCGTGAACCTCAAGAGGTAGCATTCGCTCGGGGCCTCTGAGGGGCCCGGGAGACCCGGGGCGACGGTCGAGACGCGGCCGTCGCCCTTCTTCTTGAGCGGGCTCTTCGCAAGCGGTTCTGGGGCCGCCACTTGGGCGCTGTCACCTCCAGTGCCACTGGATACCCGGAAGCTTCCGGACCCGCCCCGCGCCGCCGCGGCAGCCCCTGGCCGGCCCCGGATTCGCCGGACCAGGACGGCAGCGCATCGGCCGATCACTCTCATGGTTGGCTCTCCAACCCCAGATTTCGCCAAAGACGTCCAGCCGCGATGCCGATCGTCGGGAAGGGAGAGACTCGGCGACGTCCGCCGGGGAAGGGACGAGGTGCGCCCCTCGGGTGCCGCAAACCGTCCGTATCGGGAGGACTCGTTGGATCTCGGAACCGTAGTCGGTATCTGCGTTGGGCTGGGGCTCGTGTTTGCCGCCATCATCTCGGGCGGCGGGCTGCTCCTGTTTCTCGACGTCCCCTCCTTGATGATCGTGCTGGGCGGCGTGGTGGCCACGCTGCTGATCTCGTTCCCGCTTCCGGTGATCAAGAACGTGATCAGCGTCGTCGCCCGGGCGTTCTCCAGCAAGACCCCGAGCCCCACGGTGATCCTGGACCTCATCATCCACTACGCCGAGGTCGCCCGCCGCGACGGCATGCTCGCGCTCGAAGAGGAATCGGAGAAGGCCCCCGACGAGTTCCTGAAGAAGGCGCTCCGCCTGGCCGTGGACGGAACGGACGCGGACCTGATCGGGATGATCCTGCGGCTCGAGCTGAAGGCCCTGATGACCCGGCACAAGCAGGGCGCCGACATCCTCAAACAGGGGGCGGAGTTCGCGCCCGCGTTCGGGATGATCGGAACCCTCATCGGGCTGATCCAGATGCTCCAGGTTCTCGACGACCCCAGCGCCATCGGCGGCGGCATGGCCGTGGCCCTGGTGACCTCGTTCTGGGGCGCGTTCCTTGCCAACACCATCTTCCTGCCGCTGGCCAACAAGCTGAAGAACCGGTCCGCGGAGGAGCAGGCGATTCGTCGGCTGATCATCGAAGGCGTCACTTCCATCCAGGGTGGCGACAGCCCGCGCATCGTGAAGGAGAAGCTGCACACCTTCCTCCCGCCGTCCCAACGAGTGGAAGAGAAGGTAGAGGCCTAGGTCATGGCGGACGACGAACTCGAGGAAGAAGAGGAAGAGGGCGGGGCACCCGGCTGGCTGACCACGTGGGCGGACATGATGTCCGTGCTGCTCACCTTCTTCATTGTGCTCCAGGCGTTCTCCACGCTCTCGGAGAAGAAGTTCTACGAGGCGATGTCCTCGATCCAGCGCGCCTTCCACATGCCGTTGCCGATCAAGGCCCCCGGAAGCTTCACCTACGAGACCCCGCGGACGGCCGAGGAGATGGAGGAGCAGCTCGACAAGGACACCGAGGGCATCTCGGTGGAGGACTTCGGGGATCGCATCGTGCTGACCGTCGAGTCCGGCATGCTGTTCGGGATCGGCCGAGCCGAGATGACCAGCACGGGGGCCAGCATCATGGACCAGGTGGCCAAGGCGATCGCCCGGGCTCCAGGGCCCATCCGGGTGGAGGGGCACACCTGCGATCTCCCGGTCGGCGCCGGCAGCGAGTTCCGGGACAACTGGGAGCTTTCCACCGGTCGGGCCCTTTCGGTCCTCCAGGAGCTCACCCGCCGGGGAATCCGGCCGGAGCGTCTCGCCGCCTCCGGACACGGCGAGTTCCATCCCATTGCCCCCAACGACACGGAGGAGAACCGGCGCAAGAACCGGCGCGTGGAATTCGTGATCGAGAAGGGCCCGGAAGTCGCCGATGACTTCGGGGGAGGGGGATAGCTGAGCGTGAACGGAACCGTCAAGATCGCCA
Source organism: Gemmatimonadota bacterium (assembly GCA_021604925.1). Classification (GTDB taxonomy): domain Bacteria; phylum ARS69; class ARS69; order ARS69; family ARS69; genus BQJX01. The sequence continues at coordinate 31 of BQJX01000571.1, read as the reverse complement.
TTGCCGTGGTCGTCCAGATCGTGCTGGCGTA
>BQJX01000570.1 GCA_021604925.1 Gemmatimonadota bacterium | reverse complement strand
AGCCGACCACCGTGCGCGCGGCGCGCAGGACCGAGCCCCGCGTCCGGGTTGCCGCTTCTCGCGAGCCGGCCTTCGTCTGTATCTCGCCCTTCGTCAGAAACTGCTCCCTGGCAATGGTTTAAAATGCCCACTCAGGAAATCTTCGAATCGATGCGATATAGAACACGGAAGCCCCGACGACAATCGATGAAGCATGTATCGGGGAGCCTCCCGGGTTCTCGTGGAGACCGCGCTTACATGAAGCAGTTGTACCTAGCCGCCTCCCTGCTGCTACTTCTCGTGGCCGGTCAGGGCTGCGTCACTGGAATCTACCATTCCGTTGCGGATAGCCTGCGCCCGCCGACCCTCGATGAGGAGGTGCTCGCGGAGCAGGCTCCCGAACTGCGCAAGAAGCGGATCGCGGGCCTGACCAACCCGCGCTTCACGACCGATGAAGCGATGCTGGCGGCGTCGGAATTGCTGCTGACCGCCGACCCGTTCTGGTCGCGCTTCGAGGAACTCGGCTGGGCCGACGAGGGTTTCGCCTACCGGGAGCAGCTGACCGAAACCGGTCCGGCGTATTCGCGCTACAACATCGACCATCTCATGCTGACGTCAGGCATGGGCGTGCCGTTGACCGCGAGTCCGCACTTCAACCCGTCCCTCAACCGGCGCCTGCTGCTGATGGCAGGCATCGAAGACTATCCGATCCCGAACACGATGCCGACGTACCTCGAGTACGCCACCGGCGATCCCCATTTCGTGCAGCTTCCCAACTACGGCGACGCCGATCGAGGAATCCCGCCGCAGGGCGAAACCCTGCGCTGGAACCCCGACTGGTTCGACGCGCATCTCGAACCGGCGACACTCGGCGCCGGCCTCAAGGCCCAGATCCTCTGGGCCAAGCGCTTCCTGTGGATGGATCCCGCCGACCTGCGCGAGGAAGACGACAGCACGGTCGACCCGATCGACGACACCGGCGCGGATACGCTCGAGGATGTCTTCGACTCGATCGCCGAGGCCGAGGTCACCGACGCCGACCGTTACTTCGGACTGCAGTTCGCCGAGATGGCCGCCAACAAGATCATCGCACTGGCCACCCAGCTGACCTACGAAACCTTCGAAGATCGTCTGATTCCACTGCCCGAGAACTACGAGCCGCTCGGCTGGGATGACGACCCGTTCATCTACTTCCCGCACCAGGTCATCGAACGCGACCTGTTCGAATCCGACGATCCCGATTTCGATCCCGACACGTTGCCGCTCGACGTCTACGTCGTCGCCGATGAACGCAGCCATCTCGACGATCAGGCAATCCTGCTCGACGGGCTGCTCGAGTTCATCGAGTTCTCCGATCCGAACCGCTTCACCAGCGTGTTGCCGCTGTTCCCCGGGATGGGCTCCGTCTCCGGCGCGGCGCGACCGATCTTCACCAATCGCGTGCCGGTGCTGGCCCGTCGCGTCGCCGAGGCGATCGTACGCAACATGCTCGGCATGCACTGGGACAAGAATGCCGGGTCCTTCGTCACCTACGCCACGGCAACACGCAAGGGCAAGGCAGTTCGCTCACGCGATGCCGGCCTCGCGCTGGTCGCGCTCGAACGCTTCGCCGCCGAACGCTGGGTGTCCGAGGAACTGCGCAAGGAAGTGCGCGAGATCGTCCGCAAGCAAGGCACGTTCCTGCTCGAGTATCAGTACAAGGACGGTGCCTACGCCGATATGATCGACGTCAGCAGCGGCGACGCCGCCGAACCGGCCGGGTTCCAGCTCACCTCGCAGATGTACGCCATCCGCGGACTGCTGGTCGCCTACCGGATCACCGGCGACTTCCGCCTGCGACAGGCGGCATGGCGTACGTACCTGTACCTCGAGAAGACGCTCTGGGCGCCGGCCCACAACCTTTACCGGGTCGAAGACCTGGTCGCCATGGGGCAGAAACACAACGTCGTCACCCCCCTCGTTCTCGCCGCCACGCTCGGCGGTCTGCGCGAGCTAGCGCTCGAGACGCGCGACTTCCGGGTCGTCTCCCGTATGATGGACTTCATCGACGGCATGGAGAAGACCGGCCTGCTGCTGTCCGAGCTGCAACCGACCGGCGAGAACCTGTCCGTCGAGGACTGGGACTTCGACGATGACGGCATCACCAAACCGCAATTTGCCGGTGGACGATTCGGACTGGCTCCCGTTTTCTCCTCCGAGGTCCTGGTGTACATCCCGTCCACCGGCGACATCATCCCGCTGGACGATTGAGCCCGAGGAAGACCCGATGCAAACGTTGACTGAACGAACGGCGAACCGCGCGTGTGACGCGACATCGTCCACGGACCGGTGCACGGCCACACCCACCCGGACGACGCGACCCCTGCTGCTCCTGACCCTGCTTCTCCTCGTCGCGCCGCAAGGCTGCGGCTACGTGAAGAACGTCCGCAACGATTTCATGGACTGCTTCATCATCGGCGCCGGCGTCATCACTCCCGTCGTCAAGACGGAGGACGGCGAAAAAGGTGTCGGCTACATCCCGCCGTCGATCGGCGTCTACGTCGAGGCCACCGACCTCCTGCACCTGGGTGCCCTGTACAAGGCCAGCGCGGACATCGAAATGGATCGACGCGCCACCGGCATCGTCGTCGATCGCCGCCAGAAGTTCGGTTTCGGCCCGATCCACTACACCAACATCGAACAGGAACCGATCATTGCCAACGATTACAAGCGTCGCGGCAATGACCTCGACGGCTGGCGCAAGAACATGAAGCGCCTGCGCGATCCCATCTTCAACCGGCCCGGCAAGCAGCTCATCTACGACAAGCGGGTCAAGGACGACAAGTGGTGGCTGCA
>BQJX01000569.1 GCA_021604925.1 Gemmatimonadota bacterium | reverse complement strand
CGACCAGCGGAACTGCTGCCCCTCGGTCCACAGCAACATGTCCAGGTTCACGAGCGCGTTGGCAACCGGTCCGTCGGAGTCGTCTTCGACCAGCTTCTCGTGGATGAGTAGCCGACCGCCGGGAGGCAAGGCCCGGTGAGCCTTCTGCAGCAGTTGCCGATCCTTGGCAGGGGGCCAGTCATGCAGGATCTGCGAAAAGAGCACCGTGTCGAAGCCCGGCGGAAGCTCCCGGCCGAACATGTCTCCCGGTTCCGCGGTTACGCGATTCTCCAGGCCCGCTTCGGACGCGTACCGGCGCGCGATTTCGCAGACCGCGGGAAGGTCGTGGACCACGCACGACACGTCGGCGTGCGCGCGCGCGATCGCCAACGACAGGGCTCCCGATCCTCCGCCCACGTCGAGAACGCGCTCGCCCGCGACGAACTCCACCACTTCGGCGAGCCCGGCCGCGGGGCGTTCACTCACGCTGTGCATGGCCGCGGTGAAGCGGCGCGCCAGCTCCGGGTCCGCCGCGTGGGCCTCCCAGGGATCCACTCCCTCGTACACGGTGGAGTGGTCCGCGCGCATCGCCTCCAGCAGTGCGGCCGGGCTCAGGAAGTGCTCGACCTCCAGGTCGATCAGGCCGCCCAGCCAGCCGGGCTTGCCCCGGACCAGGTAGTCCGCCACGTCGTCCGCGTTGTGGTATCGGTCGTGGCGCAGTTCCAGGAACCGCATCCCGGTCAGCGCCGCCAGGAGCGAGTGGAGCGGGCGCTCGCGCACCTGCAACCGGTCACGCAGGTCAGCCTCCGTGAGGGGCTCCGCGGCGAGCGCGTCAAAGAGTCCCAGTCGAACGCCCACGGCAACGGCCGCGCTCCGACGACCGGCAATGTAGGCGTCGTAGATGCGGCGATCGTCGCGGGGGAACCGGGCGGGATCTCGAGTCACGGGACCTCCCTTCGCGTCGTCCACGGGTCGGCCGCCTTGCCAGGCACTCCATCGCCTGGCCGCGGGGCCGCGGCCGGCTCCGAGTATCGTCCAAGCTCCGTCGCTTGACACGCGCGTTCGCGGTTCCTACCGTGCGCCGCATGGGCGTCCTTCTCGACATCGACGGCACGGTCCTCTCGGCCGGCGAGCCGATCCCGGGCGCGGCGGACGCGATCCGCGAGCTGCGGCGCCGCGGTGTGCCGCTTCTCTTTGCCACGAACACGAGCCGGAAGTCACGCGACGAGGTGGCCGCTTCGCTGCGGGACGCGGGTGTGGACGTCGAGTCGTCGGAAGTGCTGAGCGCGGGGCACGCGGCCGCCGGGTATCTGCGCGGCCAGGGCGTGCGGCGCGTGCATCTGCTGCTCACCCCGAGCGCGCGGCGCGACTGGACCGACTTCCGGATCGACGATGAGGATCCCGCCGCGGTCGTCGTGGGCGATCTCGGCACGCACTTCGATTTCGAAGTCCTGAACCGCGCGTTCCGGTTCCTCCGCCAGGGCGCCACCCTGGTGGCCACGCAGAAGAACCGCTTCTGGCAGGCCTCCGATGGCCCCACCCTGGATGCGGGCGCCTTTGTGGCCGCGCTGGAATACGCCGCGGGAGTGTCGTCCACCGTGGCCGGGAAGCCGTCCGCGGGGTTCTTCCGGATGGGCGCGGAGATCCTGGGGGAGCCGCTCGGTTCGCTGATGATCGTGGGCGACGACCTGGAATCGGACATCCAGGGCGGCCGCGCCGCCGGGCTCGCCACGTGCCTGGTTCGCACCGGCAAGTTCCACGCCGACCAGCTGGCCCGAACGCCCCCAGCCCAGGCGCCGGACCATGTCATCGACTCGATCGCCGATCTTCCGGCGCTGCTGACGGCCTGACTCGCGGGGCGGAGTCGCGGGGAACCCCTTGACGCTCCCCGGCCCGGATGCCAGCCTTCGGAAGGTCCCATCACTTCCATCGAGGAGCCAGAAATGAAGAACGTCCTTCGAATCGGCTGGGTCTGCGGGCTCAGTCTGGCCTACGCCTCGGCCGCGTTCGCGCACTGCCAGGTTCCCTGCGGGATCTACGATGACGCCGCCCGCATCGCGGCGCTGCACGAGGATGCCGCCACGATCTCCAAGGCGACCACGCAGATCGGCACTCTCGCGGCCGCCCACGACGCCGCTTCCATGAATCAGCTCGTCCGTTGGACCAACACCAAGGAAGCGCACGCGTCCCACATCATCGAGGTGGTCTCGGAGTACTTCCTCACGCAGAAGGTGAAGCCGGTGGCCGCGGGCGCGGACGGACACGCCGCGTACCTGCAGAGTCTGGCGGACCACCACGCCGTGATGTCGGCGGCCATGAAGACCAAGCAGAAGGTCGACGCCGAAGCGGTCAGCGCGCTGGAGGCGGCCATCACCCAGCTGGGCACCCACTACTGAGCGACCTCCCCTGCACGGAGCGCCTTCGGCGGGGCGGCGGATCCTTCAGGATCGGCCGCCCCGTTTTGGTGGGTAGCGGCGGTTCAGTGGCTGTTGGGGGCTGCGGGTGCCGCGGGTGCTCCAGGGAGCCGCGGGTGCCGCAGGTGTGCGGGTGCCGCAGGGGCCGCAGGGGCCGCAGGGGCCGCAGGCGCCGCGGGAGCCACAGGGGGCCACAGGGAGCTGCAGGGAGCTGCAGGGAGCTGCAGGGAGCCGCGAACTACGTTTTTACCAGGATTCAAGGGCCGTGCTTGTGGATTCCACTGTATTTTCGGTTGTCTACTAGACTATCCTCACCTCATCGACGCTGCCCGTCCCCGTTCCACCCGGCCGCCGGAGACCCCATGGACACCTTGGATCGCGAAATCCTGGCCCTCCTCCAGACCAGCGCCATCACGCCGAAGGCGGAG
>BQJX01000568.1 GCA_021604925.1 Gemmatimonadota bacterium | reverse complement strand
GGATCCCTCTTCATGCCGTTCCTGGCGACCACGTTGCTCATCCTCAACAACCGGAAGGAGTTGGGGGCGCTCAGGAACGGCTGGCCGGCGAATCTGGGCCTCGCGGTCTGCGTTCTGCTCTTTGCGTACCTCGCCGCCCACCAGCTGATGGATAACTTCGCCAGCGGATAGCTCCAATCCGGCCCGCCCGGCGGGGTGCGGGAATCCGGGGGTCGTCGGCGCCGGGGAATCGGGGTAACTCAGTGCGCGCGTTGCCGACCCCGACGCTTCGGTCGCGGGCGGTGGGAATCGTCGAGGAGGAAAACGATGGATCGAAGCAAGGTGGGTGCAGGGATCGCCCTGCTCGGGCTCGTGTTTGCGGTCGTTCCCCCGGCAGCGGCCGGAACCGAGACGGCCGTGACCACGCAGGTGCGGCTGCGCTACGAGGGAAGTGACCGGTCCTTCCAGCCGGACGTCGGCGCCACGCATGGCGTGTACCAGCGCGTGCGGGTTCGGCTCGACCACAAGCACGAGAGCGGCGTTCGCGGCGTGGCCCAGCTTCAGGACTCGCGGGTCTGGGGGATGGAGGGCAGCACCACCACCGACACGATGAACGCGGACCTCCACCAGGGGTACCTCTCGTTGGACATCGCCCAGGTGGACGGGCTCACCGTCTCGGCGGGGCGCAAGGAGTGGGCCTACGGTCGGCAGCGCGTGATCGGATCGCTGGGCTGGTCCAACGTGGGACGCGCCTTCGACGGCGTCCAGGTTCACCAGAAGTTCGGCGAGCACTGGCTGGATCTGGCGTTCGCGAAGGTGTCCGAGGACAAGACGGCCGCATCGGACGAGAACGTGGCGCTGGCGGTGTTTCATCTCAGCGTGCCGAACTCGGCCTGCAACCTGGAGCCGTTCGTGATCTACCGCGAGGTCCAGGACGCGCAGACGTTCACCACGTCGGTGGGCACCTACGGCAACTGGCAGCACGGACGGTTTCAGGTCCAGGAGGACTTCGTCTTCCAGCGCAGTGAAGTCCGGAGTTCGACGTTCGACGGCTGGCTCTTCGCCGTGGACGCGGCCGTGGACGTTTCCGGGGCGGCCGACGGCTCCCTGGGCGGCCTGGTCGGCTACTCGACCTACACCGGGAATGATCCCATGGATGCGGACGACGCGGCGTACTCCCAGCTCTATCCGACCGGACACGCGTTTCACGGTTCGATGGATATCGCGCAGCCGTTCGCCGACATGCTGGGCTCCGGCTTGAGGGACCTCCACGCCAAGGTCTGGCTCAAGACGGCCGGAGGCATCAAGGTGGTGGCGGCCGGGCATGTGTTCACGTCCGAGGTGGAGGCGACCGGCGTTCCCGGCGACGGCAACGACATCGGCCAGGAACTCGACGTGACGATCACCGGTCGGCTGGCCGCCGGGCCGGTGCTCGAGGTGGGCAGCGGCTACTTCATCGCGGGTGACCTGATGAACTCGTTTCCCTCGCCCAAGAGCGCCGATGACGCCCTGTGGGCGTACGCGCAGCTGACGGCCGACTTCTAGTCGAGCCGGGGGGCGGCGGGTCCCGGTCGCTCGGCCGGGGCCCGCTCCGCGTCTTGTGGGGGGCGGCAATCCGGGGTACCCTGCGCCCCTCTTCCCATTCCGCGCAGGAGTCTCCGAGCCATGCTGGACATCCGACTGGTACGCGATCAACCGGACCTGGTCCGAAGCGGTAGCGAAGCCAAGGGCATCCGCGTGGACCTGGATCGCATCCTGGCGCTGGACGAGGAGCGACGCACGCTTCTCGTGGAAGTGGAGGAGTGGCAGCGCGACCGGAACACGCGCTCCAAGGAGATCGGCCGCAAGAAGAAGGCCGGAGAAGATGCGGCCGACGAGGCCACGGCGGTCCGCGAGATCGGCGAACGGATCAAGAGCCACGAGGAACGACGCAAGGCGGTCGAAGCCGATCTGCACCAGGCGATGCTGGAGGTCCCCAACCTCCCCGACGAGTCCGTTCCGCGGGGCAAGACCCCGGCCGAGAACGTGGTCGCGCGCGAGGTGGGGGAGGAGCCCACGTTCGGCTTCGAGCCCAAGCCGCACTGGGAGCTCGGCGAGGCGCTGGACATCCTGGACTTCGAGCGCGGCGTCAAGCTGACCGGAAGCGGCTTCCCCGTGTACAAGGGGCTGGGCGCCCGGCTGGAACGCGCGCTGATCTCCTTCTTCCTGGACCATCACACGGTGCACGGGAGCTACCGGGAGATCTTTCCGCCGATCCTCGTGAACGAAGCCAGCGTGACCGGGACCGGACAGTTGCCGGACAAGGAAGACCAGATGTACGTGGCCGCGCGCGACGAGCTGTACCTCATTCCCACCGCGGAGGTTCCGGTCACGAACCTGCATCGCGATGAGATCCTGGAGCAGCTTCCGGTGCGCTACGCCGCCGCCACGCCGAACTTCCGCCGGGAGGCCGGATCCCACGGCCGCGACGTCCGCGGCCTGAATCGCGTCCATCAGTTCAACAAGGTGGAGCTGGTCCACTTCGTGGATCCGGCCGACTCCGACGCGGAGCTGGAAACGCTGGTGGCCAACGCCGAGTCCGTGGTCCAGGCGCTGGGTCTCCGCTACCGCGTGCTGTTGATGTGCACGGGGGACATGGGATTCACGCAGGCCAAGAAGTACGACATCGAGGTGTGGGCGCCCGGCCAGAAGAAGTGGCTGGAAGTGAGCTCGTGCTCCAACTTCCGGGATTTCCAGGCGCGTCGCATGAAGATCCGCTACCGGACCGAATCCGGAAAGCCGGCGCTGGTGCACACGCTGAACGGATCCGGGCTGGCCACTCCGCGCACGTTCATCGCGCTGCTGG
>BQJX01000567.1 GCA_021604925.1 Gemmatimonadota bacterium | reverse complement strand
CAGCGGGGTCACGTGGAACCGCGCGCGCCCGTCGTCGGTGGCGAACTTCGGCTCGTGGAACGTCCGTCCCGGAATCTGGAACTCGCGGGTCTTGCTGGCCGGGCTGTTCGTCGCGGCCGCGTCGTACCCCGGCACGATCCGCGCGATCGACGCCCGCAATTCCGCGTGGGAGCGCAGCGCCTCCCAGTCGAATCGGTCGGCCGGCAGGATCCCTTCGGCAATGCGGCTCACGATGTCGATCTCGGAGCGCGCTTCGCCCGGTCCCGCTTCGCCTCCCTCGGATTGCCGCACGAGATTGAACATGGACTCCTGGGTGGTGGCCTGGAGTTCCTCGTCACGGGCCAGCACCGGCAGCACCAGGCTGGCCGCGCCGCTCACCGGGTGGCCTTCGTTCAGATGCGTGGCCAGCGAGACGGCGCAGGGAATCCGACCGAGCGCGCGCGCGGCCCACGCGGAATCGGGATTGCTGCCGTAGAGGTTGCCGCCCAGCATCAGGCAGGCCGCCACCTCGCCGGCTTCGGCCGCCATCATCGACGAGAACGTGTCCTGCCCGGTCTCGGTCGGGACGCGGATGTCGTAGATCTCCTCCAGCCGGGTTGCGAACGCTCGCTTCAGCGACGGAGTGACGCCCACCGAACCCACGCCCTGCACGTTGGAGTGGCCGCGGATCGGGAGGAGCCCCGCGCCCGGCTTCCCGATCCAGCCGCGAGCCAGCGCCAGGTTGGCCAGCGCGTGCACGTTGTCCACGCCGTTCACATGATGGGTGAGGCCCATCGCCCAGCTCAGGATGCCGCGCTCCGCCTCGCAGAACAGTGCCGACGCGCGGTCGACTTCGCCGCGGGGAACGCCGCACGCCTCCAGGAGTTCATCGCGCGACGACTCGGCCAGATCGTCGCGGATCGCTGGCCAGCCATTCGTGTGCGCGTCCACGAATCTCCGATCCAGCCCGCCGCGCTCCACCACTCCCTGCAGGATCGCCTTGAAGAGCGCCACGTCCGAGCCGACGTGCGGCTGCAGGTAGAGGTCCGACACGTCGGAGCCCAGCAGCAGGCTGAGCGGGTCCGACGGAACCCGGAACCGCATCAGACCCAGTTCCTGCAACGGATTCACCACCACCACGCGCCCGCCGCGTTGGCGCAGGTTCACGAGCTGGGTCACGAGCCGCGGATGGTTGCTGGCGGGGTTGGCGCCCGCCACCAGGGCAAAGTCCGCGCGGGCGAGATCCTCCAGCACGATGGACGCGGTGCCGGATCCGTAGGTATCCGCCAGCGCCACGCCGGACGCCTGGTGGCAGTAGTAGGAGCAGTTGTGAATGTTCGGGGAGCCGTAGGCGCGCGCGATCAGTTGCAACAGGAAGGCGGCCTCATTGCTGGAACGCCCGGACGCGTAGAAGAACGTCTGCCCCGGATCGGCGTTGGAGAAGGCGTCTACGGTCCAGCGGATCGCATCGTCCCAGGAGACGCGGCGGTAGTGCGTGTCGCCGGCGGCGGCGAGCATGGGGAACGAGAGGCGTCCCAGCGCTTGGAGTCGGGCCGAGCCCAGCGCGGCGAGTTCCCGCCGCGAGTGCCTGGCCAGCGTGGACTCGGTCAGCTCCGGAGCCAGGTCGCCGGCCTGGACCTGGACGGACTTCTTGCACACGGAAGGGAAGTGGCCGGCCTCGTCCACCATCCCGCCGCGCTGGCCGCCCATGCCCAGCGCGCACGTCTTGCAGACGTTGCGGGAACGGAGCCGTCGATAGAGGCGCCGCAGTCCGCCGGATCGACGGCCCTGGCGCAGGACGTACCGGAGCGACGCGAATCCGCCGCCAGCATCCACTTTGGGCTTGGCCATCGGAAGAGGCTAGGTCAGACCGGCTCCGACGGCAAGGTCGCCGCCAGGCGTTCTTTCAGCGTCCGGTTCTCGCGAAGCAGGTCGCGCAGCTTCAACACGCACTGCACCCGGCGATGGAGCAGGAACGCGCCGCTGGACCTGCCCACCACGTCGTCGGCGCCGTTCTCGATCATGCGCGAGGCCGTGTCCGAGTGCTCGGCGTCCGCGATCACCAGAATCGAGTAGGGGTGGGGGTGAACCTTGCGGATCTCCGCCGCACTTCGCACGATCCCGTGACTGGTCTTCCCCGCAAGGAGGGCGTTCACGATCACGCAGTCGATGGCGTGGTCGATCAGCAGCAGGGCCGTGCCCTTGCCGTCCATCGCCTCCAGCACCTTCCAGCTGCTGCCGGCAAACTGGGAAGCCAGGCGACGGCGATTGGCATCCTTGTCGTCCACGATCAGGATTGTTCGAACGCCGTCGTCTTCCTCTTCTTCGTCCGCTCTCTCGGCCAGGCGACGGATCGCGGCGGCCACGCGCTCGGGCGTCTCGTCCGAAGCGACCGGCAGCACCGGAATCGACCGGTTCTCCAGGCGGCTCTCCAGGGCGCTCCGAAAGCCCTCCGGATCCGCGCCCTCTCCCGACGACCCGTAGATCACCACGTCCGGGGCCAGCGCCTTGGCCTGCGACAGCCCCTCGGCGTGGGTGGGCACGCGCGTGACCTTGCGGCCTTCGGTGCCCAGGGCCGCTTCCAGCCGGGTGGCCAGGTCGTCGTCCGGAGTCACAATGAGAGTATGGATCGCTTCGCTCCTTCCACCGGTCTCTCTTTGTCGACGGAATCGTGGCGAAACTTGAAGCCGGCGGCTAGAACCGGGGGTCAGCCCTCGGCGTGCACCGTGAGAAAGGCGTCCCGAACGCGCTCCTCGGACAGATGGTCGAAGTACTCGGCCACGATGTCCCGGACGCCGGCGACCGTCTCCGAGTGGAAGATGCGCTGCCGCAGCCGTCCGCCGTAGGG
>BQJX01000566.1 GCA_021604925.1 Gemmatimonadota bacterium | reverse complement strand
GCCCTCGCGCCTAGGCCGGGCCGGCCGGATCCGCTTCCGTCGCCGCCGTCTCCACTCCATCCGCCTTGGGGCCCGCCAGCTCCTGGAACGCCGTCCGCGCCGTGCTCGTCCCGATGATGGCGACCAGATCCCGGGCCTGCAGGAGAAAGCGCGCATCCGGGTTCGGGGTCAGCTGGTCCCCGCGGATCACGCCCACGATCGACGCTCCGGTGACCTCGCGGACCCGCGTGGCCCCGATGGACTCGTCCACGAGCGCGCTGGCCGGGTCCAGCAGCGTCCACTGGAGATCGAACTGGTGCTCGGCCGAACGCAGCTGCGTGAGGAGCTTGTAGCCGGGAGTCTTGACGTGGTGCCCTCCCAGCAGCTTCTCGCGGAGGGATTCCGTGTGCCGCTGGATCTCCGGCGCCGGCACCAGAAGATGCACAAGGGCCTGCCGGGTCATCTCCAGGCCCGCCTCGAACTCCGGCAGCACGATCTCCGTGACATCCAGCTCGCGGAAGATCGGCAGGAACTCCTCGTCCGCGGCCCGCGCCACCACCTGGATCTTGGGTTGGAGTTCCCGGGCCTTCACGACAATGGATCGTCCTTCCAGGATTCCCGGCGTGGTCACGAGGATCAGGCAGGCCTCGCGGATTCCCGTGGCCTCCAGCACGATCCCCTGCGTGGCGTCGCCATAGATGACGGACATCCCGGCGCGTTTGGCCCGCTCCACTCTCGGCTGATCCAGTTCGACCACCACGAACGGCAGTCCGTGCGTCTGCAGGGTCGTGGCGATCTGGAATCCGATGCGTCCCGCTCCCGCAATCACCACGTGGTTGCGCAGTTCGGTGTTGGGGAGATTCACGGTCTCCAGCGGCTCATGGTGAAACCAGCGCTTTCGCAGCGCGTAGAGGCGCGCGGTCTGTCCGGCGATCAGGGGAGTCAGCACCATGGTCACCACGGCGGCCGTGAGAACGAGCGAGAAGAGGTCGGCGTCGATCGATTCCGTCGCCAGGCCCACTCGGCCCAGAACGAACGAGAACTCGCCGATCTGGAACATCCCCAACGCCACCGCCAGCGGCACCACGTTGCGGTAGCCGAAGAGAAGCGTGAGCAGCGCAAAGATGATCCCCTTGCCAAATCCGATCGCCAGGACCAGCGACGCCACCTGGATGAGGTTCTCCCGGAGGAAGACCGGATCCAGGAGCATTCCGACGGACGCAAAGAAAAGCAGGCCGAAGAGGTCCCGCAGCGGAATGATGTCGCTGAGCGCCTGGTGGCCGTAGTCCGATTCGCTGAGCACCATGCCGGCCACAAAGGCGCCGAACGCGAACGAAAGCCCCGCGAGGTGCGTGAGGTAGCCCACCCCCAGGCCGATGGCCGTGATGGCGAGCACGAAGAGCTCTCGGGACCCCAGTCTGGCAATGGCTGCCATCACCGCGGGCAAGAGGCGCGTCCCCATCGTGATCATCACGGTGAGGAACACGCCGGCCTTCAGGGCGGCGTAGCCCAGCGCCGGAAAGCCGACGGCCGGGTCGTTCAGCTGCGGGAGGATGATCATCATGGGGACGACCGCGAGATCCTGCACGATCAGGATTCCGATCATCACCTTGCTGGACAGCGTGCCGATCAAACCCGCGTTGGCCAGTGTCTTGAGGATCACCATGGTGCTCGACAGGGAGACCAGGGCGCCCAGCCACACGGACGCCTTCCAGTCCAGCCCCATCGTCCGCCCGATGAGGTACCCCAGCGCAATGGTCAGGAGCATCTGGATCGGCGCGCCGATCAGCGCGACCTTGCGGACCGGCTTCAGATTCTTGAAGGAGAACTCGAGGCCCAGCGCAAAGAGGAGCAGCGCCACGCCGATCTCGGCGAGCAGCTCGATCTCATGCGTGTTCGTGACCAGGGGGCCGCCGGTGTACGGCCCGAGCACCACGCCCGCCGCGATGTAACCCAGGATGAGCGGTTGCTTCAGCCGCTGCATCACCAGACCGCCAAAGAACGCGGTCACGACGATGATGATGATGTCTGTTGCGATGCCCACGGGGCGGCCCCTTTCTCAGGGCCGACATTAGACGCTCCAAATGGCGGTGTCGACTGTGGCTCGCGTCCTGCGGGCGCCTTGCATCGTGTTGGTCGCCTTCGCCGAGGCACGTCCTACCGGATCTCTGCGCCCGTGCCGCGGTCCGTACCTACTCCTGGGTCGGGACCCAGTCCGGCGGCGGCTCCACGCCCCCTCCGTAGAAGAACTCCTGCATCTTCTCCATGAGCAACGTCTGGGCGCGCTCGTCCGCAAGGTTGAGACGGAACTCGTTGATCATCATGGTCTGTTGCGCCGTCCACTGCTCCCACGCTTCCTGCGAGACGGTGTCGTAGATCTTCTGGCCCAGCTCGCCCGGCACCGGAGGATAGTCCAGACCGGGGGCTTCCTTCTTCAGAATCACGCACTGCACGGTTCTTGCCATGTCTTCTCCTTGGGGTCGCTAGTCGCGCCGGGTGGCCAGGCCCTGCTTCAGGTCCCGCCACGCAAAGATGCCGGATCGATGGCCATCGCTCCAGACGGGCTGGATCGCGTAGCGACCGACCGACTTGATCGTGACAGGGTGCACGTCCTTGGGAATCGCGTCGAGCGAAGGAAGCTCCTGGCGCGTCCACTCGTCCACGCACCGGGCGCACGGACAGGCGCGCCGCAGGTCGTACGTTCCGTGGATGGTGATGGCGCCGTCGCCCCAGCGGACCCCCAGACGATCCCCTGCCACCTGCCAGAGATCGGTGGGACGATCCGCCGGCGCCGCACCGGTGGTGCCGCCGCCGGGAGGGGTGAGCTGCTCCCCCTTCATCTTCTGCCAGG
>BQJX01000565.1 GCA_021604925.1 Gemmatimonadota bacterium | reverse complement strand
CAGAAGGGGCCGATGCGTGGCTACGCAGCGGCGATATTCAGGGTTGCATGAATCAGTACAACTGATCGCGTGAGAGCACGACCGACGAAATTGGCTGTGGAGGTTAGGTGAGTTGAACATCTACGAAGGAATGTTCCTGTTCGAGGCAAGAGAACGAGCCGACTGGGAGCCGCTTCGCGAGCACGCAGTGGGTATCCTCGAGAAAAACGGGGCCAAGATTCTCCGCGAGGAGAAGTGGGCCGAGCGCAAGCTGGCCTACGAGATCAAGAAGGTCCGCCGAGGTATCTACTACCTGACCTACTTCGAGGCCGATGCTGGTGTCATCGATACGATCCGGCGTGAATGCACGCTTTCGGAGAGTGTTCTGCGAGTGTTGATCATTCGCAAGGACGCCCTGCCGGAGATCAAGCCGAAGGTGGAGGAGGGTGCTGCAGCGGGTGCCAAGCCGGAGGGCGCGAAGGCCGAAGGTGCGAAGGCCGACGATGCCAAGGCTGACGATGCCAAGGCTGACGATGCCAAGGAAGGTGACGCAGCCAAGCCGGAAGGTGATGCCGCTGCCGAGGGTGCTGGCAGCGACGATGCTGCAGCCGAACCGGCCGCGGTGACCGAGGGCGACAGCGCGCCGGCCGCCGAGGGCGAGGCGAAGAAGGAATAGCGTCTCGATAGGGCCGCAAGTCGTCCCGAGCGATCACTGGTGGGAAATCGAAACGGGATGCCGTTTCTGTGGACGAACATGCCCGCGATGAATCGTGGGGTTGGAATCGAAAGGGTTGCCTGAAAATGGCCAAGCGTTACAAGCAGTTCTCGAGCAAGAACCGTGACCGGTTCACGCGCACGGGCGAAGAGATCGACTACAAGAACTACACGGTGTTGCAGAAGATGTGCACGAGTCAGGGCAAGATCTTCTCGCGCAAGCGCTCCGGCAACACGGCGAAGCACCAGCGCGAAGTGAAACAGGCCATCAAGCGCGCCCGTTTCATGGCCTTGCTGCCCTACGTGGGCCAGTAGCCGGCGACCGGTCCGTAGTCCGGAATCCGTGGTCCGCTGATATGGGTGCCCGTGATCTTGCCGCATGCAGGGTCGCTGGCGCGGGATTTCCGCTCACGAACGCGCGCTGGGCTTTCGGCTGTCGAAGCCGATCGCAGTCCGCCGGCGCGAGGCGTGGCGTCCACCGAGAGAAACGACAAAAGGTAGACCGATGAAAGTCATCCTTCGCAAGAGTATCGAGTCGCTGGGACGTACCGGCGAAGTCGTCGACGTCGCCAACGGCTACGCGCGCAATTATCTGCTTCCGAAGAGCTTCGCCTACGCGATCACGAGCGACAACCTGAAGCGAATCGAGAAGGAGAAGGTTCGCTTCGAGGCGGAGGAGAAGGAGCGGCTCGCGTCTCTGAACGCGTTCGCCGAGAAGCTCAAGTCCGTCTCGTGCTCGATCGAGGCCAATGCGAACGAGGAAGGACACCTGTTCGGATCGGTCACGCCCGCGATGATCGTCGAGGCCCTGGCCAAGGACGGCATCGAGCTCGACGCAAAGTCGATTCAGCTCGAGAAGCCGATCAAGGAAACCGGTGTCTTCTCGGTGCCGGTCCATCTGCACGCTGACATCAACAGCGAGCTGAAGGTCTGGGTCATGGACTCGAACGAAGACGCCAAGGGCGGCGACGGCGAGGGCGGCGACGCCACGGACGCGGACGGGGCGGAACCAGAGTCCAACGAGAGCGACGGCTGATCCGTATCTGATGCATCGGCGAATCGACTCGCCGGGTCGTGTCGGGTTCCGATGGTGTCTGGGTTCGGATAGTGTCTGGGTTCCGCTCGTGTTTGGGTTTGGGCATGATGGCCCTTGCATCGGGTGAAAGCCCTGGTTCCGCTTGGGAGATTTGCGGGGCGGGCCTTCCCAGGAGGGTGCGGTACCCTTCCCAGGAGGGTGCGCGGTACTGGGTGCGCGGTACTGGGTGCGCGGTACTGGGCGGAGAAGGTCGGACGCGTTGCGGCCGGCGCCTCGGAAGGGTGGTACG
Organism: Gemmatimonadota bacterium; assembly: GCA_021604925.1. GTDB lineage: Bacteria > ARS69 > ARS69 > ARS69 > ARS69 > BQJX01. Next base: position 814 of record BQJX01000565.1, on the reverse strand, counting down.
GCTCGGCGTGATGGAACCGGGCCGCGAAGGCCGGTGCGGGAGGGAACCATGAAGTCGGACGATAGCCTGGGGAAAGTCCCTCCTCACAATCTCGAGGCGGAGATGTCCTTCCTCGGCTCGGCTGTCCTCGACCAGGAGATTCTCGGCGACTCCGCCGAGATCCTCAAGCCAAACGACTTCTACAGCTCGCAGCACCAGTCGGTGTACGAGGTACTGCTCGAGCTCTACGACCAGGGGCAGGGCGTCGACCTCGTCATTCTCAAGGACGCGCTCACCCGCAAGGGCCTGCTCGACAAGGTCGGCGGCGTCGAGAGCCTCGTCACGATCGCCGAATCCGTTCCTTCTTCCGCCAACGGCATGCACTACGCGGAGATCGTCCGGCACAAGTCGATCGTCCGCCAGCTCATCCAGACGTCGACCCAGATCGTCCAGGATTGCTTCACCGGCGCGGCGCCGGTTGACGACCTGCTGGATCAGGCCGAGCAGGCCATCTTCGACATCGCCTCGAATCGCGAGAATCGCTTCAGCGGCGAGATCAGCGATATCCTGCGTGAGACGTTTGACAAGATCGATCGCATGAGCGAGTCGGGCGGCGAGATCGAGGGTCTGTCGTCGGGCTTCTACGACCTCGACAACATGACCACGGGTCTGCAGCCCTCGCAGCTGGTGACCATCGCCGGTCGCCCCAGTATGGGCAAGACGTCGTTCGCGCTGGCGGTGGCGGGGCACGCCGCAGTACGCGAGGACAAGCCGGTGCTGATCTTCTCGCTCGAGACCTCGCGCCAGCAGATCGCCGAGAACATGCTGTGCATGC
>BQJX01000564.1 GCA_021604925.1 Gemmatimonadota bacterium | reverse complement strand
GTCTTCCAGGGAGGCCGCCGCCACCGGATGCAGATCCCGGGTCTCGTCAAAGCGGGCCACGACCGGGCCCGGCGAAGGACGCGGCGCGGCTTCGACCGGCAATCGGATCGACAGGTCGGCCCCGCCCGGGATGCAGATGTCCTTGCACTGCAGCCAGTCCACCCGGCCGTCGATGGTCACGTGGCTGCCCGGCTCCACGGACTCCGGCGCGGTCATGTCCACGATCAGCAGCGTCTCACGGGCATAGCCGAACGTGACGATGTCTCCCTCGTCCTCGTAGCGGTGCGGGAGCGGCCACTGGATCGGCCCCGCGGAGAAGCCCTCCGGCAGCGTCCATTCCACGCTGGTGGCCAGCCCGGCATCTCCGCCGTTCTCCCAATAGGTGTGCCACCCGGGCTCCATGGTGATCGCGATTCCCACGGAGAACGTGGACCCCGGCGCAATGGCGGCCTGCTCGGTAAGCAGGGACGCACGCACCGTTCCATCGTGTTCGCCGCCGCCCAGGAAGGCGCCGCCGCTTTCGTTGCCGGGGGCCGCCAGCGCGCCCGACGCGGCCAGCAGGAGCGCCAGGGGCAAAATCCAACGGGAAATGAGGCTCATGGACGACTTTCCGCAAAAAGGGGGGAACGCGTCCGCCGCGCTCCGGATTCCGGATTCTATCTGCTTCTTAGAGTCGATGCACCCGCGTTGGGTTCCCGGGAATATGCAGGAATCCTAGAACAGCGTGTAGATGAACGGCGCCACCGACGTGGATGTGAACAGGATCAGGGCCCCCAGGGCGACCAGCACCACCACGATCGGGGTCAGCCAGAGCTTCTTGCGGACTTTCAGGAACTCGAAGAACTCTTTCAGGATTCCGATGCGGCTCGACATGCGCGACCTCTCAGTATTGTTTCTTCATGCGATCGGGGTCGAAGGGACCATCATTTCGAGGGATCCAGTAGCTGGGCCGCTGGGGGTCGAGTTTCCGGTCCAGCAGATCCTTGCCCAGGAGCCGGGCGATCACACCGTACGGGGTGAACACCAGATAGAACGCCAGCGTCAGCAGCAACCAGGTGAGCAGACGGGCAATCCCCTTGGCCACCGGCATCCAGACCCGGTGCAAAGGGTACAGCGCAATGGGCGCCAGCAGCCCCAGAGCCATCAAAACGGGAGACGCGGCCAGCAGCCACTTCACGGCTCCGAGGTGGTCGCGCCAGTACAGGACCCCGGCCCAGATCAGACAGACCACGCCCAGCGACAACCCGAAGTTGCGCAGTTCCCGTCGATCGATTCCGGAACTCGTCGTGGTCATGTCAGTCCGCCTCGAATTCGCGCTCGGCGCGGACCCGTTGGACGATGCCCGCATCCTGATCCTTCTTGTGGAGCAGGAAGTTGCCCACCATCAGCACGTCCATCTCGGTCCCCAGGAAACAGTTCCACGCGTCTTCCGGCGTGCACACGATGGGTTCACCGCGCACGTTGAACGACGTGTTGATCACGAGCGGCACGCCGGTGCGTTCGCGGAACGCGTGGATCATTCGATGGTAGCCCGGATTCGTCTCCGCGTGCACGGTCTGCACGCGCGCCGAGTGGTCCACATGCGTGATGGCGGGCACGTGGCTCTTGGGAACCTTCAGCAGTTCGATGCCGGACTTGCGCTCGTCCCCGTTGGACAGGGCCACGCGATGCTCCGGACGCACGTGCGTGACGAGCAGCATGTACGGGCTGGCCACGCCTTCCTCGAAGACGTCTCCGGAGTGTTCCGCGAGCACGCTGGGCGCGAACGGCCGGAACGACTCCCGGTACTTGATCTTGAGATTGAGCTTGGTCTGCATGTCCGTGTCGCGCGGATCGCCCAGGATGGACCGGCCGCCGAGCGCGCGCGGTCCGAACTCCATGCGCCCCTGGAACCAGCCCACCACGTTGCCCTGCGTGAGCAGCTCCGCGGTGCGGTCCGGAACCTCGCTCTCGGGAAGCCGCTCGTAGACGGCGCCCGCGTTCTTCAGGAACGTCTCGATCTGCGCGTCGTCGAAGGCCGGCCCGAGGTAGCTGCCCTTCTGCGCATCCTGTCGGGCGGGATCCACACGGCGCGGATGCCTGTGAATCCGGTGCGAGATCTCCAGCGCCACGCCCAGCGCGCCCCCCGCGTCGCCGGCGGCCGGCTGGATCCAGAGATCGTCGAAGGGGCCCTCGCGCAGGATGCGACCGTTGGCCACGCAGTTGAGCGCCACGCCGCCGGCCATCACGAGCTTCTTCATTCCGGTTTCGCGGTGCACGTGATGCGCCATGTTCAGGATGCAGTCCTCCAGCACCACCTGCACCGAGCGCGCCAGATCCATCTCCCGCTGCCCGATCCGCCCGTCGGGGGGAATGGGAGGACTCCCGAACAGGTCGTGGAATTTGCGCGACGTCATCCGCAAACCCCACGGATAGTCGAAGTAGTCCATGTTCATCCGGAAGGAGCCGTCGTCCTTGATGTCGATCAGGTGATCCCGGATCAGGTCCACGTACTTCGGCTCGCCGTAGGGGGCCAGTCCCATCAGCTTGTACTCGCCGGAGTTGACGCGAAAGCCGGTGTAGTACGTGAACGCGGAGTAGAGGAGTCCCAGCGAATGCGGGAAGCGGATCTCTCCCAGCATCTCCAGCTCCGCTCCGCGTCCCACTCCGTACGTGGTGGTGGCCCACTCGCCCACGCCGTCCACGGTCAGGATGGCCGCTTCCTCGAACGGGGACGGGTAGAACGCGGACGCCGCGTGGGACACGTGATGCTCGGCAAAGTAGATCGGCACGTCCGCGCCGAGCTCCTTGCGGATCCGGTCGGGCAGGAACAGCTTTTCCGTGAGCCACACGGG
>BQJX01000563.1 GCA_021604925.1 Gemmatimonadota bacterium | reverse complement strand
CGTCCTGGCGGAGCGAAGCGTGGCGGCGCTGATCGTCCTGTTCCGCGTGCAGCACGCCGCCGGGGGCTCGCGGTGGACGGGGCGCCGCGCCCTGGTCGCGTTCACGATCCTGGCCGTGGCCCTGGTGAGCACGCCCAGCTTCTTCCCGCCCGAGAAGTACCACGTGGACAGAACGTTCTTCGCCATGCTTGCCGAAGGGGGCCAGTGGCTGCGTGAGAACGCGTCGCCGGGGGCCAGCGTGGCGTGCTTTGCGGTGGGGGCGCTGCCGTACTACGCGCGCCTGGTCACCTACGACATTCTCGGCGTGACCGATGCGCACATCGCCCATGGTGCGCTGGCGTCCGGACAGATGACCGGACACGGCAAGATGGACATGGACTACATCCTGTCCAAGAGCCCCACCTACATTCTCCCGGTGGGCAATGTGGATCTGCGATCGCGCGGGTACGAATACGCACCCATCGACGTGACCGTGGACGGCGACGTGCTGCAACTCCGGGTCTGGAAACGGGCGCGCTGATTCAGACGCGGGACCCGCACAAACCACCCACGAAGTCCAAAAGAGATGACGGATCGCCAACCTTCATAATGTATGGCAACTCTTTGGGGGACAATCAGTTAGGGCATTCGCCTATTCAGTTCTTTGGAGAACTCGCCGAAGCATTGGGGACACGGACAACGCCCCCTCTGAATCCGGGAATGGAATGGCAACTCTGCAAAAGACGACTCGGAAGTGCCCCGTGTGCGAGACGGTGTTCGCGGTCCAGGCGGTGGACTCCTGCGGGAGTCACGGCTGCGACTCGGACCTTCGTCCTCACTACTGGGGGCCGGACCCGTTGGAATACTTCGTCCACTCTTGCCTGGAGTGTGGTTTCTCGGGGTACGCCGACAACTTCAACGACGGTGCCTCCGAGGTCGTGATCCGAAAGATCCGCAAGTTCCTGACGCCGCGGACCCGGGATCTCACGCGGGCGCAGGCTCCCTTCTTTCGCTACGAGTTCATGGCGCTCATCTACGAGTGGGAGGACCGGGATTCCCTGGAAGTGGCGGACAGCTTCCTGAGGGCGTCCTGGGTGGCGCGATCCCGCAACAACCGGGAGAAGGAGCGCCTCTACCAGCGGGAAGCCGTGCGACGCTTCGAGGAAGCGCTGGAGATCGGCGAGTGCTCCGAGCAGGAGCAGCGCGCCGTGGTCTCGTACCTGGTAGGTGATCTGCACCGGCGGCTGAATCGTCGGCGCCGCGCCGAGACCTGGTTTCACCGGGCGCGGGAGGAGCAGGAGATGCTCGGTTCCGATCGTCCGGACCGCCTCAGCTGGCTGGGCGATCAGATCCGACGACAGTTGGAAGCGCCGTCGGACCTGATGGACTAGCCGCTAGCGTCCGCCCAGCAACCCCTTCAGCTTGTCCCCGATCTTTTCCTTGCCGCGTTCGATCTCCTTCTGGAGAGCGTTCGCGGCGTTTTCTTTGGCCCGCAGGGCGAGCTGCGTGCGATCCAGGGAGACGCGGGGTTTGGCCACCGGCCCATCCACCGCGAGATCGAGCACGATTCGCCCCTGGGTGCCCGCCAGCAACGCGGCCAGATCCGTGCCCACGCGCTGTCGGAACTGCGCGGAGAGCTCGTCGCCCAGCTCCACCTGCATCTTGTAGTCCATCAATCCGTCAAAGCCGACGTAGCCGTTCGCCTTCCAGACGGCCTCCTTGCCCGCGAGCGCCAGGTCGTCGGTGACCAGACGACCCTCGCGGATGGAGAACGCCGTGACCAGATCCTGGAACGGAATGGATTCCTTCCCGGAGAGGTTGAGCGCGTTCCAGATCGCGTCGACCTGCGGCCCGCGATTCACGCGGCCCTCGCGCGCGTTGACCGTGCCGTTGCCCAGCAGCGTTTTCGTGATCTCTTCGGGCGTGGCTCCCCGCCCCGAGAAGCTGGACTCGATGTCGAGCGTCCCAAAGAGGAAGTTCTTGGCGGGGGTCAACGTGGAGACGAAGTCGTTGGCCTGGAGTCCCCGACCCTTCGTGGTGATCTCGAACGCGGGTTCCCCGGGAATCGTGAGGTCCACGTTCGCCGAGCCTTCCAGCGCGCCGGTCCAGACGGCCGCCTTCACGTCGCGGAAGGACAGCACGCGCTCCTCGGTGAGCTGCAGGTTTCCGGTGACATTGGTGAGCGGCACCTTGTGCGAGTTCACTTCCACGGAGCGGAAGTTCCCGCGCATGGTCTGACCCTCCACGTCCACGCCGGCCACCAGCTTGTTCATGACCACGCCCGGGCCGAACGTGCCGCGGGCCGCGGTGGCATCGATGCGGGCCTTGCTGTCCGCCAGACGGGTGACCAGTTCCACCTGGTACAGGGCGCCGTCCACGGTGAGCAACGAATCCACGCCGAGTTTCAGCTCGGCGCGGATCGGCGGAATGAGGGGGATCAGCGGCCGGACCGGGGGCGGTGCGGCCTGCCCGGCCTTCACGGCGGCCCGCGCGGAGGCGACCACGGCGGGATCGGGCATCCACTCGGTCAGGTCCAGCCGGGGGGAGTGTCCTTCGAACGTGACGAAGGGATCGGTGAGCGCCTGGGTCACCTTGCCGGACCCGGTGAACCTGGACTGGCCCAGCAGGGCCTTCACGTCCTGGATCCGCACTTCGGAACCGGCCAGTTCCGCCTTTCCGAACAGGCCGGTCAGGGCGACGGGCATCTCGGCGGTCTGATAACTGCCCTCGGACAGCGTGACGGTGCCGGACAGCCGGGTGGAGTCCGGCTGGCCGGTGGCTCCCTGGACGCGGGTACGCGCCGTCATCTGGCCGCCCAGTCGCGTTCCCTCCGGCGCCAGGCCCGCCTGCTCCACGAT
>BQJX01000562.1 GCA_021604925.1 Gemmatimonadota bacterium | reverse complement strand
CGTAGTAGCGGGTGATCAGGGTGAACGGCACGTCGTGGTCGAGAAACGTGTCCAGCTTCTCGAACAGGTCCACCACCACGGCGAGCGTGAGCACCGAGGCCAGGGAGCCGAACAGCGGGAAGAGCAGCAACCGCATGATGTATCGGTCCAGGGTCCTCACGAGGGCCGCGCTTTGCGAAAGGGCCACCGGGCGTCGGCCCGCAGGATCAACGCGACGCCTACGAGTCCGAGAATGAGATCGATCGCCCACATGCCCAGCGCCGGCGGAATCACTCCGCGATCCCCCAGCTTCTCGCCGCCGAGCGACGCCAGGTAGTAGACCAGGAAGAACCCGAACGAGAGAATGCTGCCCGCGCCGAGCCCTCCGCGTCGCATTCGAGCGCCGATCGGCGCTCCGACCATCACGAACACGAGGCAGGCGACCGGGAAGGAGTACTTCTTGTGGATCTCGACCTGGTAGCGCTGGATGTCGCGATCCTTCCGGTCCACGCGCCGCTCCCCGTTGACCAGCTTGCGGAGCAGGATGCGCGCCTGCGAGACGAGTTCCGCCGGGCGCGCGGCCTTGGTCGCGTCCGGGGCCAGCGTCGCCTGGATCTGGGCCCGCAGCTCGGCGAATCCCTCGGCGGCGGTCAGCCTCACCGAGTCCGCTTCGGCCGCCTTCTCCTGCACGAGGATCCGCGTGCGCTCCATCATGGCGGGGGCGGAGAGCTCGCGATCTCCCCGCGACAGTTCGCCTTCGCGTCGCTCGAGTTTCGTGCCCAGATCGCCGAAGATGAGGTTGTGACGCTCGAAGTTCAGCAGCTGGTACGAGCCGGGGTCATCCGGGTTGACCTCGTGCATCTCGCCGTCGTGCAGTTCGATGACGAGCTGGTTGCCGCCGTCGTCGTACTTGAGTTCCCCCCACGGAGCGTGGATCGTCCGGACCGGCTCGCGGGGGTCGAGAACGTAGATCGTGATGTCGTAGAGCAGGCCCGTCTCGTGGTCGACCTCCCGAACCAGCAGGGTGTAGCCGTCGAAATCATCGAGGAACACGCCCTCGCGAATCACGATCGTGGGCTTCGTCTTGTGGATGTCGGCGGTCAGCGTCTTGAGACGATGGTTCGTCTCCGGCAGAACGCTGTTGTTGTAAACGACCAGGCCGCCGGTCAGGAGCAGCCCGACCACCAGCACCGGGGCCAGAATCCGCAGGAAGGACACTCCGCCGGCCTGCATGGCGTCGATCTCGAAGTCCTGCGAGAGGCGGCCGAACGCCATGACCACGGCCACCAGGACCGACATGGGAAACGTGAGGGCCAGGATCCAGCCCAGGGTCAGTCCCAGCGTCTCCAGGATCGTCCAGAATCCGATGTCCCGGGACGCGAACAGCCCCAGGAGCTCCACCAGAACCCGCATCACGAAGATGAACGTGATGGTGAAGACCGCGAAGAAGAACGGTCCGAGGTGTTTTCGGAGGACGTAGGCGTCCAGTATCGTCGGGATCTTCGTCGTCATCCGCGTCTTCATCCATTCCGGCCGAGGTACCGCCGCCGGATCGTATCCGACGGTCCGCCGGCAGGCAAGCTGGGGAGGGTGCCGAGGGGCTCCTTGACAGTGAACCAAATGGGCCCTTAAGTTGTTTCAACTATTGACCTTTCAGCTCTGCCCCGGCAGGCCCCCTTCGCTCGAGACGTAATGAGCACAGCCGGTCGAACTCCCCGGACGCGGGGCGTAATCTCGCGCAGCGTAACGGCTTGCGCCATGGCATGCCTCGCGTTCGCTCTGGTCCCGCGGCTCGCGGCGGCCGAAGACTATCGGAATCCGCGGCTTGCGGGGCTCTCGCCCTGGCAGCCGGAGCACGTCCGGGCCGATCTCTCTCTCGTTTCGCTCCATCCCCACCGTCCCGGCCGCCTCAAGATCAAGGGCAAGGTCCGCGAAGAGGTGGACGTGGACCTGGAGCGGGGCGTGATCCGGATCCGCCAGCGCTACGGCGACGTCCTCATCGGGCCGGAGTACATCCAGGATCTCCGAACGGCCACGCTGGCGGCGGCGGCCGCTTCGGCGCGGAACGGGTGGACCGATCAGGTCCGGAAGAAAGCGCTCCACTCGGCGGGCGGGCCCGGCCAGGACGTGCTGGAGATCGAGATCCCGGTGGACTTCCCGGATGCCGTGGCGGACATCATCGGGCAGGGTGCACGATTGAACCTCCGCGGCTCCGAGCGCGTGACGTTCTCGGGCACGTCCACGATCGTGGATGGCGGCCCCAAGTTCGAGTCGGGGGATCCCTCGATCTTCCCCGACCTCGACATGCGCCAGCAGCTCCGCGTGAACCTCGACGGCACGATCGGAAGCAAGATCCACGTGCTGGTGAACCACGACAGCGAGGTGGACACGGACTTCGAGAACAAGATCCAGCTCCGCTACGACGGCGACGAGGACGAAGTCGTCCAGAAGATCGAGATGGGCAACACGGATCTGTCGCTGCCCGGGGCCGAGTTCCTGAGCTTCCGCAAGTCGCAGCAGGGCCTGTTCGGCGCCAAGGCAGTGGCCAAGCTGGGGTCGCTGGACCTCACCGTGATCGCGTCCAAGCAGGAAGGAAAGACGGCCAGCCAGACGTTCGTGGGGCAGGCGCGTCGCGACTCGGTGGTGGTGAGGGACTGGGAGTACATCAAGCGCACCTACTACTGGTTGGAGCACCCGATCGATCTCGCGTTCGATGCCGCCGCGGGGGATACCCTGGACGACGGGCTCGGGATTCTTCCGATCGACAACTTCGAGCTGTTCCTGGATGACAAGCGGCCGCAGAACGACATCGCCGACGGCGCCCGGGTCGGGTTCGCGTTCGTGGATGCCCTTACCGGGAG
>BQJX01000561.1 GCA_021604925.1 Gemmatimonadota bacterium | reverse complement strand
GGACTCCGGATTCGGTGTAGCGCGACCACGGGTTGACGAACGAGATGACCAGACACACGAGGATCTCGAACCCCAGGCCCAGCTTCAGAACCGCCTCGTGCGACCAACCGGGGCGATACGTGGCGACGATGAGGCCGATCGACGCGGCCACGGCCACCAGGTCGCCCGCGAGCGGCCAGAGTTCCCGGCCCAGGTTCTCGATGGGAGTCCTGGCCACGAGCACGACCACCGCCCCCACCAGGAACATGACGACATCCAGGCCGAAACCCGTCAGGACCAACAGCGCCATGAGGCGGACGCGTTCCCGGGAACGTTTGAGGAGGTCGGGGGGCAGGCCCAGGGACGTCGATCGACCGCGCCGCGACGGATCCAACACCGTTGTGCTGTCGACCACGGGATTCCCTCCAAGACCGGACGGCGGAGTCTAGCAGGCAACGCCCCTTTCGCGCATCGTCCACCGCGGGGTCCGGCCCCGGAGCCATCCGGCCCCGAGCCTCTCTCCCCTTGCCGTCTCCCGTCTGCGGAGGCATCTTCGGGGGCAGTCACTCGAGCCACGAGGACGTTGCCCACCCATGACTTCGTGCTACTTCGCCACCGATCTCCATGGGCACGTCGATCGCTATGACAAGCTCTTCCGGGCCATCCGCGACGATCCTCCGGCCGCGCTCTTTCTCGGCGGAGACCTCCTCCCCTCCGGGCTGCTTCCGGCCGCGGGAGGCGAGCCCCGTCACGCGGACTTCCTCAACGAGTACCTGGCCGTTGAGCTGGTGCGCCTGAAGAAGCTGCTGGGAGATCGCTATCCCAGGATCTTCGCGATCCTTGGCAATGACGACGGGCGCTTTGCGGAGGCGGCCGTCCTGGAACTCGCCGCCCGCGGGCTGTGGATCTACCTGCATGATCGGCGCGCCTTCCTGCGAGATCGTCCCGTGTACGGGTACGCGTACGTGCCCCCCACGCCGTTCCTGCTCAAGGACTGGGAACGCTACGATGTGTCCCGCTACGTGGACCCGGGGTGCGTCTCTCCCGAGGGCGGGACGCGATCGATTCCGATCTCCAAGACCGAGGCGCGGTACCGCACGATCCAGGAGGATCTCGATCGACTGGTGGGCAAGGATGAGATCGAGGACGCGGTCTTCCTGTTCCACACGCCGCCGTATCGCACCAAGCTCGATCGCGCCGATCTGGACGGCAAGATGATCGACCACGTGCCGTTGGACGTCCACGTGGGGAGCATCGCGGTCCAGCGGTTCATCCAGAAGCGCCAGCCGCTGCTCACCCTGCACGGACACATCCACGAGTCCGCGCGGCTCACCGGCGCCTGGCAGGATCGGATCGGAAGGACGCACCTTCTCGGGGGGGCCCACGACGGCCCGGAGCTGTCGCTGGTCCGCTTCGACCTGGACGATCCGGCCGGGGCGACGCGGCACCTGCTCTAGGCAGCCGGTCCATCGGGGCGCGGCAACAGGGGTTGCGCCGCGTCGGTGACCGCATCGATCTTGATGGCAAAGCTGTCCTTGCGGGCAATGTCCTCATCCGTGATCACGTGCACGTCCAGAAGCCCGTCCGCGCGATACCCCGTCCGGAGGTAGTTCATCTCGGCGAGCGAGCGGCTCCATCCGTCGAGCCAGACGATGAGCTCCGCCCGTTGGCTGTCTTCCCCCCGGAAGTGCACCAGCAGATCAATGTCGCTTCCCGGTCCGGCGGTCCCGTTCTTCGTGCTGCCGAAGAGATACAGCTGCTCGATCCCGAACCTTTTGCGGTCCACCGACCCCGCAATCCCTTCCGCCATGAACTCACGCCACCGCCAGTGCTCCTCGGACACGGGCTCCGCCGCGCGCACCTGGAGCCCGGCGGTCTCGGAAACCCGCGTCTCCTCCGCAAAGACTCCCACCGCCTCGTTCAGATCGCCGTTCATCAGCACGTGGAGCCGCTCTCCGCCGGTCGCCTGGGCCACGTCGATGACCCGAACCACCTCGGAGAGATCGGCGAACTCCGGCAGCAGTTCCGCCAGCAGGTTCGCGGACCTGGTGAGGAACAGCGAGTTGAAAGCGTTCTCCTCCTCGTCCGGATAGAGAGGCAGATACCGGATCCCCGCCTCGACCAGATCCTGGAAGAAATGCGTTCCGAACGAGAGATCCGGCGAGTACCCCCCCTTGGTCCGGGCGATCTCGGACAGCACCGCCGTGTTGCTGATATCCGAGTAGGTCACGGCCACGCCGAGCTTGATGTCGCCCCGGCTTCCCCAGCGCCCGGGCCCCATCAGGATGAACTGGCGCTTCGGAAGCAACTGGTTCAGCCGCCCCACAGCCCGTCCGACCCGCAGCAGGGTCGCCCGATCCGAGATCTCGTCGTAGGCCTCCGGATCCACGTAGACAATGTGGGTCAGGTTGGCCGCGTGCCCGTTGGAGACATGCCGCTTGGCCGAGAACAACACGCTCCGCCAGGGCAGGTCCCGCGGAATCGGGGCCGGGGCCGCCTCCGGGGCGTAGCTCTGCGCGCGACACTGCAACAGGTAGAGATCCTCGCCGTCGGCGGCGAACTCCAGGTCCACCGGGAACTCCAGCTTTTCCTCCAGGACCTCGAGCAACGCCCGAATGCGGGGAATGAACGATGTCTCCGCGAGCAAGCCGTCAAAGGTGACCACGAACCGGTCGGACCGGTAGTCGGACCCGATGGCCATCGGGCGCGTGAGGCGACCCTCGCTCCAGCGCGAAACGATCCGATGCACCTGGGGGTAGTCCCGGCCAGCCTCCTTGAGAAACCCCTCGAACTCGACGGTCTCGAACTCGCCGGTTTGAAGGTTGATCATGTCGGCCTTGGCGGGCGAGTACCGGACGATCT
>BQJX01000560.1 GCA_021604925.1 Gemmatimonadota bacterium | reverse complement strand
GAACGTCTTGTCGTGGACGCCGGTGATGTGGCAGCCGATGCAGTCCGGATTGTCCCAGGCGTCCGCCTCGGCCAGCGTGGCGAAGGCGGTGGCGTGCGGGGTCTCCATCCACGCCTCGTAGGTCGGCGAGTGGCAGTCCTTGCACGACTCGGCCCCGAAGATGCCATTCCGTGCGTGCACGGCCTGGACCGCGCCGGTGGCCTGCTGGGTCTCCCGCTCGCGCTGCTGCGCCAGCTGACGTTCCCGGCGAACCGCTTTCTCGCGCTCATCCTGGGTGGTGTAGATGGCCTGGATCTCGTCCACCTGCGGGCCCTTGGCCAGCAGCCGCACGGCGTCGCCCGTGACCCCGGCCATGTTGCCGTTCGGATCCAGGGCCACTTCCAGGGTCCCGAACCTGTCCGACTTGGCCCCGGCCATGACCAGGTACGTGTCCCCGAGCTTCTCGGGCTGCGCCTGGATCGCCGGGTAGTGGCCCACCACCACCACGTCCAGACCGGCATCCTCGGCGAGGTACTGCGACGTCTCGATCCCCACGTGCGACAGCAGCACGACCAGATCGGACTCGGCCCGCACCGTCGGCAGGAGCTCGGCGATGTGCTCGGACGGATCCTCGATCCGGATCTTCTGGTTCAGGAGCTCCGTCTCCACCTGCGCCACGATGTGCCGCTCCGGGGAAACCACGCCCAGGAACGCCACGCGGACGCCCTTCTTCTCGACCACGACGTACGGCGGGAAGATCCGCTCGTCCGTGGCCGCGTCGACGGCGTTGGCACACACGAACGGCAGCCCGTGCTTTTGCGCCTCGGCCTGGAGGAACTCCCGGCCGAACGCCAGATCCTTCTCGCCCAGGCCGATGGCGTCGTATCCCATCATGCCCAGGACGCGGGTCATATCCTCGGCCTTGTCCTGGGTCTCCGACCACTCCGCCCGATCCGTGGGACGGAACTCGAAGATGTCACCCGCCGTCACCGCGAACACGCGGTCGTGGAGCTTCTTGTACTCGATCATCTCGCCGGCCCGCCGGGCCAGCCCGCCCTTATCTTTCGCCTTTCAACCGCAGGGCATGAGCTCCGAGCGTTCGTCCGCCGAGTACACCAGGAGAAGCTTGCGCGCCTCGCCGTCGGAATCGGCGCCCAGACCGAACGTGAGGCCCGCTGCCGCCAGCAGACCCAATCCCAGGACCTTTTTCATCGAAACCCTCGCTTCTCGTGCCTAGAGGTGCCCTGACCGTTGTCAGGCGGGAAATCCTGTCCGAATGATAGCACTGCATCGGCAGCGGCGGAAGGAGCCGGGAGCCCTCCGGGGCAGGCCTTACAGGACTCTTACATCAGCGGGAGCGGCCCAGATCGACCATCCGCACGTCTCCGGACGCCGGGTATTCCGTGATCACCGGCTCCACCAGCGCCGCCAGCTTGGCCGTGATGTCACGGATCCGAAGCGCCTCCGATTCGATGCGAACCAGGTCGTTGTGCACCCGGGACTGCATCTTCTCCGAGCTGTTGTCCCAGTCCAGGCGCTGGAGGACCATCTGGGTGTAGCCCAGGATCACGGCGAGCGGATTGTTCACCTCGTGGTTCACGCTGACCATCGTCTCGGTGATGGCCGACAGCCGCTGCGCCTTGATCTCCTGCGCGTGCAGCGCGCTGTTGGCGGTCACGTCTTCCAGGACGACCATCACGTAGGTCTGGTCCTCGTCGGGCGCGGGCACCGGCAGGAAGTTCGCGTTCAGATGGACGGTCAGGCCCTCCGGAAGAACCACCTCCCGGCACGTCCGCGTCACGAAACGGCCATGCAGGAGGGCTTCGTCGAGATCGGTGCCCAGCCCGAAGTCCTCGCGGAGCGCCGGCGCGATGTCGCTGACCGGTTTCCCGATCACGTCTTCCTTGGTGAGCTGTCCGCCGGTCAGCAGATCCATGGCGCGATTCCAGGTCAGCACGCGGCCGTCATCCCGGATGACCACGATCCCCACACTCACGTTCTCCACGATGCCGTCCAGGAACGACACCGCGCGCGCCGCCTCACGGTTGCGAACCTCCAGCTCGCGCTGCGCCTCCTCCAGCGAAAGGTAGAGGTCGGTGATCATCTCGTTCTTGCGACTGAGGTCGTTCGTCTTGCGGACCAGTTCCGCGGTGCGCGACTCGGCGTCGGTCTCCAGGTCCGAGGTCAACCGGCGCAGTCGTCGGTAGAGGTCCAGCCCGGCCAGCGACGTGGACAGCTGGCTGGCCACGATCTGCAGGGTTCGAACGTGCGGCGGGCGGAAGTGGGCCGGCGTGCGGGAGCTGAACACCAGAACGCCCAGCGCCCGGTCGCCCGCAAGCAGAGGCGTGGCCAGCACCGAAACGGAAGCCAGCGGGGACGCGGTCCGACTCTTGAAGCGGACGTCCTCGCGGATGTCGGGAACCACCACCGACTCGCGCCGGGTCGACGCCCAGTCCGCCAGCTTGTCGTCCAGCCGACGCTCCTCGGCTTCCACCTCTTCGGCGAGGCTGTCGTCCAGGGGGCCCGGGCCGCGCGCGACGGCGCTCCGGTGCAGTTCGCCCGTCTCCTCGTCCAGCCGCAGCAGCGCCGCCCGATCCGCGTGCAGTTCCCGACGCAGGACCGCCATGGCGGCCGGCAGCGGATCCTCCACCAGCAGGGACCCCGCCAGGATCTCCCCGATCTCCTTGAGCACGGAGAGCTCCATGACCATCTCTTCGAACTCGACGCTGCGCGATCGGGCCACTTCCCGGAGGATCCGCTCGCGACGGGACAGGTCCTGAACCGCGGTCAGACACTCCGAGAGGCGTGAGGTCACATCGGCGCCGGGGGTGCCGCTCTGCAGATCCGCCAGGATCGACGCGAGGCG
>BQJX01000559.1 GCA_021604925.1 Gemmatimonadota bacterium | reverse complement strand
TGCCCGACTGCCCCGCGGCCGGCGTGGGGGCAAGCGTTCCGGTCGCGAGCGAACGCGGCCCCGGACTCACGGACGCCGAACGCGCCAAGCGGCACCTCGGACCGGAAGCGGCCCGCGACCTCGAGCCGGAAGGAGACGCGCAATGACGCCCCGATCGATTCTCATCCTGACCGGATGTGTTCTGGCCGCCGCCGGCGCAGCGCCTGCCGCCGCCGATCCGGCGCTGCCCACCCTGAACCACTTCGACGCCGACGTGCTCCGCGCCGTGGAGCGCGCGGCGCTTGACGATCGCGAGTCGCCGGCGCTCGGCGAGAACCACGAAGCCATGGCCGAGGAGCTTCCCTTTGAAGAGCGGCACGGCGGGCGGCAACGCAGTGCCTTCAACACGGACGACGACTCGTGCCACTACGCGCGCGGGCACACGCTGGTCTGCCACGTGTTCATCGATCACTCGGGCGGCACCTGGCAGCAGGCCGAGCGCGATTCGGCCGGCGCCAAGGCGCAGATGGCCAAGAACTACTTCACGATGAACGCCCCGGCGGAATCGAACCTGATGTTCGACAACGGTTGGTCGAACGTCTACTACAGCTACGATGTCACCTTTCCGGGCAACATCCCGACCGACAGCATGTCCACGTTCATCTCCGAACTCGTGCTCGGAATGCTGGGGTTCTCGGATTCGGACACGGACGGCGTCTTCATCGATGATGCGAGCCAGTTCCTGCAGACCGTGAACGGCGGCTTCGACAACGCGATCGTGGTGTTCCAACCGGCGGACATCACCGGTCGGGCGTTCGCGTCGTATTCGTACGGCCGCGCGTTCCAGTACACGGACGACAGCGGCGCCGTGTGGACCCACGAGTGGGGCCACCTCTTCGGATCCTGCGACGAGTACGTGGAGGACGGCGAATGCGGCGGCGGGATGAACTGCGGTCCCTGCCAGAGCGAGTACGTGACGGGCACCTACAACAACAGCAATTGCGAACTCATGTCCTGCGGCACGTCCGTGGATTGCCTCATGATCGACAACACGTTCAACGGGATCTGCGCCTCCACGCTGGGGCACTGGGCGTGGGTGGATTCGGACAGCGACGGCCAGCTCGACAACGCGCGGCGGCGCGTCTTCCTGGGCGCGTTCTCGGACATCTGGGAACTCTGGGACGGCGGCTCCTTCCAGTGGACCGAGACGAGCGACGGCATGGTGTATCACCAGTCGGACGCCAGCTGGTCCGTGGTGGGGCTGCGCAGCCCGCTCGGCGGCGACTTCGATCTGCATCTGTACGGCGACAACAACTACGATCAGTCGTATGCGACGTCCACGTTCGTGGGGGGAAGCGTCGATTTCGTGGTGGGGGACTACAACCACAACAACCTCGGTAACGAGCACGTGTTCGTGAGCGAGAACTACAACTTCGGCAATCTCGACTACCACCTCGGGTGGGAGAGCGGAACGCAGCTGCTCTATCCCGATGGGCTGGTGCGGGCCGGAAGCTGGAACGCCGAGTACGTGGTCCGGGTGTGGGATGTCCCGCTCTACGGCGGCGAGGATCTGGTGTTCACGCTGAACGCGAGTGCCGGCCTGGATCTGGGCATGGCGCTCTTCGACTCGAATGGCGGCTCCTACTGGGCGGGCCGCGCCTCCGCCGCCTGGGAACAGGACGGCGCGGGAGCCGGTGGCACCGAGACCTACTCGTACCCCGTGCCGAGCGACGATGTGTACGGCCTCGTCGTCTGGTCCAACACGGCCTCGGCGGGAACGTTCGATCTTCAGATCGGTCCGTCGCCGATCGTGATGGTGGAGCAGGCCCCGTACGTTGCTTCCCAGGGCCTGGCTCTGCACCAGTACGAACCGAACGCGGCCGCATTCTCGGTGGTGGGCACGCGGCCCAGTCCGGGTGCGGACAATCAGATCGCCGTCTTCTCGGACGAGAGCTTCCAGAACGAGCTGGCGATCTCGCGTGACTACGCCGGCGGTGCGGAGTTCGTGGTTGCGGATCACAACAACATCCCGCTGAACAAGACGTGGGTACGCGTGGTCCGGAACAGCGGCGCGGGCGCGAGCATCACCCAGTGGGAGCACGACGCCGACGACCTGCGGGGCATCGCGGGCGGGACCTGGAACGGCAGCGACGTGGTGAGGATCTGGGACGCGAACGTGGAAGCGGGGCAGGAGTACTTCCTGCGCGGCTACCACAACTCGCTGGACTGCGGCCTGTCGGTGTTCGAAGCGGCGTCCTACCACCAGTCCCGCAAGATGTTCGCCGTGGAAGGGAACGTGAACCCGCCGTCCGTGGGCGGGGAGTGGTTCCCGTACACGTCTCCGGTGAGCAAGGACGTGGCGGTGGTGCAGTTCGCGAACGGCGGATCATCGGATGTGTTCCAGAACTGGTGGGGACCTCGCTTCGTCATGGCGAACGACGTGGCCATCCCGCGGCTGGACCAGGTGGTCTGGGGTATCCACGGAGTGACCGCCGGCTACTGGAACGTCTTTGCGCAGCAGGACTCCACGACCAGCGGCAACATCTCGCTCTACGGAGACGAGGCCTGCACGCTGAGCCAGCTCCTGGCGACCGACCAGTCCAGCGCCAGCACGGTGGCGTACGTGGTCGGCGACTTCAACCACTCGCCGGCCGGCACCTACTGGACGCGGGCGTGGCACGACGGTGAAACGGACATGACCGTGGAGTGGGAGGGAGGCACGGAGACGCTGGCCGAGATTCACGGCCAGGTGGTGGAGTCGTACCAGGCTTGGCCGAACGGCGACGTGGCCGAGGTGTGGGACCTGTGGCTCTACAACGGGGACACCGGGCCGCACAGCGTCGTCGTGCAGGTGGAGCCGCTCAACCCGG
>BQJX01000558.1 GCA_021604925.1 Gemmatimonadota bacterium | reverse complement strand
GGGGCTGGTGGCGGCTCTCGGCGCGGTTTGCGGGCGTCGACGTCGGGCCGGCGAAGAAGACTTCTTCCTCGCCAGTCGCGGCATGCCGATGTGGGCGGTATCGGTCTCGGTGCTGGCCACGTCGCTATCGGCGGCCACATTCGTCGGCGGCCCGCAGCAGGCCTACGCCTCGGATCTCACGTACCTCTCCTCCAATATCGGCGGTCTTCTCGCCGCCGCGATCGTCGCGGCGGTCTTCATCCCGGTCTTCTACCGGTATCGCGTGACGAGCGTCTACGAGTATCTCGGGCGGCGCCTCGGACCGCGGTCGCGGACGTCGGCCAGCGGCATGTTTCTGATCGGCCGCGTGTTCGCCAGCGGCGCGCGCCTGTTCATCGTTTCCATTCCCTTCGCGATGGTGGCTTTCGGGGACACTTCGCCGGGCATGTTGATCGTCTCGATCGTGATCATCAGCACGGTTGCGGCCGCCTACACCGCGTTCGGAGGGATCCGCGCCGTGATCTGGACGGATGTGTTGCAGGCGGCCGTCGTCATCGGTACGGTCGGTGTCGCCTGGCTCCTGCTTCTCGACAAGATCCCTCACGGAATCCCGGAGATCGTCGACACGCTCCGACGAGGCGATGACGGCGGCGACAAGCTCCGGATCATCGACCTGAGCCTCGATCCGTCGCGCCCGTTCACGCTGTGGACCGCACTGATCGGCTTCACGCTGTTCAATGTGGCTGCCTTCGGGACGGACCAGGACCTGACGCAACGCATGCTGACCTGCAAGAACGCGCGCTCGGGCGCCTGGTCGGTGATCGTCGCGCACGTGATCGGCCTGCCCGTGGTCCTGCTCTTCCTCGGCATGGGACTTCTCCTGCACGTGTACTACCAGCAGCCGGACTTCATGGCTGCGGCCGCCCCGGGGTACGCGATCGACGACTCGCGCAAGGTCTTCCTGCAGTTCATGCTCGCCGAGATGCCGATCGGTCTTCGCGGGTTGATGATGGCGGGATTGTTCGCCGCCGCGATGAGCAGCATGGACTCGGCGCTCAATGCCATGGCGTCGTCGGCCGTGGTGGATTTCTATCGTCCGCGGCGGGCGCGCCGTGACCCGGCGACGGCAGCGGCGCGAGCGGCTGAACTGCGAGTCTCGCGGATTGCGATCCTCGTTGCTGCACTGGCGCTTGCATCGTTCGCGACCGTCTGTGTCTTCTGGCAGCGGGCGAGCGGCGAGACGCTGATCAACTTTGCCCTGGGCGTGATGGTGTTCGCCTATGCCGGATTGCTCGGGGTATTCGCCACGGCCCTGCTGACGAGGCGCGGCAACGATCGCAGTGCGGTGGCCGCGCTGATCAGCGGCTTCGTTGCGGTGTTCTGTCTGGGCGACCCGGTGTACGGGTGGATTGCTCCGCGCCTCGGGCTGGAAACGACGCTGGCGTTTCCGTGGAAGATGACCCTGGCTACCCTGGTCAGTGTTGCCGTCTGCTCACTCGGTGGCGCGGCGAAAATGAAAAAGCCAGGGAAACTCAATGCTAAAGGAGAATAAGGGGAAGATTGGGGATGTCGAGTTTTACGTCCACATGGGGACAACCCTGGCTTCTTCGTTCTTCCACGGATGAATTCGTCCGCCGGTTCTCGCTGGATTCGACCAGAGGGCGCCGACACCCGTTTCTCAGACGGAATTCTACCCGAACATCGGCATTCGCGCCTCGTGTAATTTTTCGCAACAAGTTGCGCGCCATTGGTTTCCGGTTCTGCCCGAAGTTTTCGACGACATTCTTGATCAGTTTCGCTCCGCGCGCGGATCTGTTCAGTCGTCCGAGGTCCTTGGTTCAAAACGGCTTGCGACGAAACTAGTGGGCAGGATGCGTTGACGTGCGATTCCGTGTGCGGTTATGATGTCGCGCGATCCGGGCGGGATTTCACGGTTGGGTCAACGTACTTCTCATGTCGCGACGCGACTGGTTCAAAGTCTGCAAGGAGGTGTACATGCGTACTGATGGAATGGGTGCCAAGGTGTTGATCGTCGTCCTCGCTGCGACCATCCTGGTCGCTCCGGGTTGTTACGGACCGTTCAAGTTGACCAAGGGCCTTCACGAGTGGAACGAGGACGTCGGCGACGGAGAGAAGTGGGTGTCCGAGCTCGTCTTCCTTGGCCTGATCATCCTTCCTGTCTACGGTCTCGCCACGCTTGGCGACGCCATCATCTTCAACAGCATCGAGTTCTGGACCGGCGACAATCCGATCGACGGGTCCGTTTCGACCGTCCTCGAAGACGGCGACAAGCTGGTGTACCTGGACCGCGACGGCGAGCAGGTCAGTGTGCGCGTGTGCGACAACGATCAGCTGATCGATAGCTCGCAGCTCGTGACCCACGACGACGGACGTACCTGCCGCTACGACGCCGACGGCAACCTGCTGGCAACGGCAACGGTCGGCGCCGACGGCAGCGTCATCATCACCAACGCTGACGGCAGCCGCCGCGTCATCACGCAGGACCAGCTCGACGCGCTGATGACCAAGTAAAAACTGCTGTCCTGGCGATAGCAGTACGAAGTTACGCGAGGGGCGAGTCCGCCGGACTCGCCCCTCGTCTTGTTGGGGAGGTCATGATGACGATGTGGCGATGGTTGGTTCTCGGTTCCCTGTTGACGGTCGTGGCGGCGCCGGTGGCGTGCAGGTCCGGCGGGCCGCGTTTCGACGCCGATGCCATGAGCAGCATGGTGCGAACCCAGGTCAAGCTGGGGGCTGATCTCTACCGGCAGCACTGTGCATCCTGCCACGGTGACGACGCGCGAGGTACGCATCGAGCGCCGGCGCTCGCCGGTCGCGGCGCGCTGCCGCGCGAGCCGCGGCTCGGTTCGGC
>BQJX01000557.1 GCA_021604925.1 Gemmatimonadota bacterium | reverse complement strand
CAGTTTGCTCCCGGGGTCACGGCGGCCGAGCGGGAACAGCTCTTCGAGGACCTGGGCGCCTTTGACCGCGAGCATCTGCCCTGGATCGACTTCTGGGCGGCGCGCATCTCCCGGCGGACCACCCGGGAGGCCATCGACCGGTGGGCGGACTCCCCGATCGTCCGTGCCATCGAGCCCAACGGCCTGATCTTCGCGAACGGGCCGGTGCCCGACGATCCGGAGTTCGTCAAGCAGTGGCATCTGCGGAACCTGGGCGAGCCCGTGGGCAGCTTCGGGGCCGGTACGGCCGGCGCGGACATCGCGGCGCCCAAGGCCTGGTGCACGGCCGTTGGGGATCCGTCCGTGGTGGTGGCCACGCTCGACACGGGCGTGGACTACGAGCACCCGGACCTGATCCACAGCATCTTTACGAACACCGGCGAGATTCCCGACAACGGAGTGGATGACGACCTGAACGGCAAGGTCGATGACGTGCGCGGCTGGGACTTCGACGATCACTTCAACACGGGCGGCAACAACGACCCCATGGATACGAGCGGCCACGGCACGCTGGTCGCCGGCGTCGTGGCCGCAGCGGCCGACGGCCAGGGCGCGGTGGGGGTGGCGCCGGGCGTGACCATCCTGCCGATCCGGGTGCTGACGAACACGAGCACGTCGCCGCCTTCGGGCACGATTCTGCAGGCGGTGCTTGGCATCCACTACGCCGTCGAGATGGGGGCGGACCTCATCAACTGCAGTTTCGGATCGTTCCAGGGAAGCCTGTTGATGCGCGGCGCCATCGAAGAGGCGCAGTCGCACGAAGTCATTCTCGTGTGCGGTGCCGGCAACGACGCGAACGACAACGACCTGCGGGCGTTCTTCCCCGCGTCGTACCCGCACGAGAACGTCGTTTCGGTGACGGCCACGAATCCGCGCGACGAGTTCGTGTCGTCGTTCGCGAACTGGGGCGTGAACTCGGTGGATCTCGCGGCGCCGGGCATCGATATCTGGGGGCCGGTGTGGATCCCGGGCGATCCCTACGAGCGGTACGGCAGTTCCAGCGGGACGTCGTTCGCCGCGCCGCAGGTCACGGGCGCGTTGGCGCTGCTGCAGTCCTTCCTTCCCGGGCTGGATCACCCCACGCCCCGGCAGGTGCTGATGGGTTCCGTCCGGCCCCAGGCGTCACTGTCCGGGATCGTGGCCAGTGCGGGGCGACTGGACGTCCATCGCATGCTGCTGGCCGTGTCCACCCCCGATCTGGTCGCGCCCGCCCGCATTCTCGATCTGGAGGTCGTGGACGTGGGGACGCACTGGGTCGAACTGGAGTGGACGGCCCCGGGCGATGACGACTACACGGGCACCGCCTGCTGCTACGAGATGTGGTACGACGACAACCCGATTCTGGGCCGCCTGGACGATGCGTTCCGCGTGCGGCCGCCGGACCCGTTGCCGGGCGGGAGCACGCAGCGGTTTCGCGTGGAAGGGTTGCGCGCCAACACGGAGTACTGGTTCTCGATGCGGACGCAGGACGAAGCGACCGGCCTCGCGTTTCCGTCCAACGAGCCTTCGACGATCACGCTGCCGGCGAGCATCCTGGTGACTCCCGGTCCGATCACCCTGAACGTGGCCACCGGGCAGACCGGAACGCTCCCGCTCACGATCCGGAATCCGTCCCCGGTTCCGCTGACCTTCGAGGTCTCGGCGGACCAGCCGTGGATCTCGCTCTCGCAAACGATGGGCACGCTGGCGTTCGGCGACTCCGCGAACATCGACGTGGACTGGACCGCCTCCGGGCTGTTCGGCGCCGTGCACGTGGCGAACCTGGAGATCCTCAGCAATGCGGTCGGGGCCACCGAGATCACGGTGCCGATCTCCCTGAACGTGGCGGCGGCGGCCGAGATCCTGGTGGCGCCGCTGGCGGTCGACCTGGGCACGCCGTTTGCGGGGCATCCCGCCCAGGATCAGATCTCGGTGACCAATCTCGGGTTCCGCACGCTCGTGGTGGAGAGCATCACGTCGGCGCATCCCGGCTTGGCGGCGTCGCCCACGTCGTTCTCGCTGGGGCCGGGCGGGGTGCGCAACGTGCAGGTCTCGCTGCTGGCGGAGGCTCCCGGCGCGGTGACGGAGGACCTTTTCTTCGTCTCGAACAGCCCGTTTGCCACGGGGCTCTCGGTCCGCGTGACCGCCCAGGCGGTGGCACCGCCGGTCCTGGACCTGTCCGTGGCCTCGATCGTGGCGGTGGGCACCACCGGAATCCCGGCCGACCCGATCCCGATCGTGGTCCGCAACCTCCAGACGGAGGGACCCGACCTGGACGTGGCTCTGGCGGTGGCGGATGCGGGCGTCCCCGGTCTGCCTCGCGGCACGCCAGCCTGGATCACGCTGGAACCGGCGGCCGTTTCGGTCCCGCCGGGCGGGAGCGCGGAGGTCCTGGCGATGTTCGACACCGCGTCGCTGGATCCGGGGGTCTTTGCCGCCATGATCCAGGTCAGCACGAACGATCCGGCCCGACTGCAGGAGTCGGTGCCCGTCGTGTTCGATCTGAGCGGAGTGGCCGGTTTCACGTTCACGGCGACCGTGGGCGATTTCGGCGAGGTGCCGGTGGGGACGTTTGCCGAGCGGGCGTTCCCGGTGGCGAACGCGGGCAACGACACGCTGTTCGTGGAGGTGGTTTCCGGGGGAGCGTTTGTCGCGGGCGCCGATCTCGCGTTGGCGGTGGGCGAGGAGAGCGAAGTGCGGATCCGCTATCGCCCCGAGGACACCACGCCGGAGGCCGTGATGCTTCGTCTCCTCACGAACGATCCGGCGCGACCCCTGGCGGTGGTACCGCTGACCGGCCAGGGCACCCATGCGGACACCTGGTCCGGCGAAGTCCAC
>BQJX01000556.1 GCA_021604925.1 Gemmatimonadota bacterium | reverse complement strand
GCAGCACCGGGGCTATCGGGATGACCTGTACCCGACTGCGGACGACTGGCAGGTTATCAAGGATCTCCAGGTCATCGAGAATCTCGAGAAGCACGGGGATGACGGTTCCGCGTCCCGCAAGGTAGACCACTGGGTCTACTTCGAGAACAAGGCGTCGTCTGTCGATTTCGTCATCTGGGCCGGGAATGATCGATTCACGGAGGATCCGGAAGCGTCTCACCAGACCGACGATGGCAGGTACTGCGTCCGCGTGTTCCATCAAGGCAGTGTGAAGATCGGCGATATCAGTAGTCACACGATCGCCCTGCGTCAGAAAGCTGCCGAGTACGGTGGCGAGTATGACGGTTGGGAAACGGTGGTGCTGAAATCGGACGGTTGAGTGCGACCGCGAATGTGTGGCGTTGATCCTTCAGGTGCGGCGCGAGATGGAGAGGATCGGATGGAACATGTCGCCGGCATGCTCGACGCTGTTGGCAACACGCCGCTCGTCGAGCTGCGTCGTGTCGTGCCGGAGGGGTGCGCGCGGGTTCTCGTGAAGGTCGAGAGCCACAATCCGACGGGAAGCATGAAGGATCGCATGGCGCTGTCGGTGATCGACGGCGCCGTCGCTCGTGGCAGCCTGGCACGGACGGGAAGGGTGGTCGAGTACACGGGCGGGAGTACGGGTACGTCGCTGGCGTTCGTGTGTGCGGCTCGCGGCATTCCGATCACGGTCGTGACGTCGGACGCTTTCAGCCGTGAGAAGCGCGATCACATGCGCGCGCTCGGCGCGACGGTCGTGGAGATCCCGAGTGACGGCGGCAAGACAACGAAGGAGCTGATCCAGAAGATGATCGCCGAGGCGGCGAAGCTCAGCGCCGAGGCGGGCAGCTTCTTTGCCGACCAGTTCAACAACCCGGATGCGGCGGGAGGGTACGCGCCGCTCGCGGAAGAGATCTGGGAACAGTCGGGCCAGCAAGTGGATGCGTTCGTTCAGTCCGTGGGTACGGCACAGTGTATTTCCGGAGTGTCGCACGCGCTGCGCGCGCTCCATCCAGGAGTCCGGATCGTTGCCGTCGAACCGTCCGAGTCGCCTGTCCTGTCCGGAGGCGAGCCGGGTGCGCACAAGATCGAGGGCGTGGGTCCTGGTTTCGTTCCTCCGAGGTGGAGGGATGATCTGGCGGACGAGATCCAGCAGGTGTCGACCGCCGAGGCGAAGACGATGACGCGGCGCCTGGCAAGCGAAGAAGCGATCTTCGGCGGGACATCGACGGGTGCGAACGTGAGCGTTGCACTTCGCGTTGCGGGACGCCTTGGCCCGGAGCGGACTGTCGTCACGGTTGCCTGCGACTCGGGACTCAAGTATCTGTCGACTGATCTGTACGGCGATGCGTCGAAAGGTTGAGCTTCACCATGCAGGAAGAGAGCCTGACGCTCGAGAACGGCACGCTGTCCTATCTGACGGGCGGCGACGGGCCACTGGTGGTGTTCTCTCATGCTCTCGGGCCGATGGCGTGGGGTTCGCTCGAACAGCTCAGGCGTTCCTGCACGGTGGCCATACCCGACTGGGAACGATCCACGGTGCCGCCGCGCACGATGGCCGAGCTTGACTGGTTCGAGCCGCTGGTCACGGCGACCGGCTTCGACGTGGCCGCGCTGTGCGCCTGGTCGATGGCGGGGCCGGCGGCAATCTACTTCGGCGCGGAGCCGCCCGCCTGTCTGTCGCACCTCATTCTAGTTGACGTTGCCGGGCTGGGTCCGGACCTGCCGCCGCTTCGTCTAAGTGAAATCCCGCATCTACTCTTGACGCGTCTGCGGGGGTACCCGACGCGTGGGCTCGTTCGCACCATGTGGAGGAACTGGGTCCACGAAGACAACATCGATACCAGGCCCTTCGAAGAGCCGACCTACCGCTTCTTCCGCGACGTGGCGCGCAACCTCGAGGATCCGACTGGCGATGACGAGGATGACGACGACGAGGAGGAGTTGATCGACATTCTGCCTGACGTCCAGGTCCCCACCCTCGTGCTCTCCGGACGACACTCCACGGTGCTGGGACCGCGTCACGGCAAGATTGCCGCGGCGTTGCTGCCTGACGGCACGCATGTCGTGTTCGACAGGAGCAGCCACACACTCCAGCTCGAGGAAGCGGACAGGTTTCAGGAGACCCTTGCAGCTTTCCTGACAGGAGGTCCACTCGAATCAGCGGATCGAAACGGATGATGACGATCCTGCCGGCGGAGCTTCGTCTGTTCTGCTGGCCGGCGTCAACATCGTCGTGTATGCTGGCATCGTCCTGAGGGAATCTGGGGAGAGCGCTGCTCTTCCAGTCGTGCAGAAGCTGGGCACTCTTTCCCTGACACTATGGATGACTGCCACGTTGCTCGATGTTCGCGTGGCTTCTCGCGAGTGCCGATCATGACAGACCGCAAGATCATCGTGTACATCGCTTCGAGTGCCGACGGGTACATCGCCCGCACGGATGGCGATGTCGAGTGGCTCAACCGCCGGCCCGACGATGTCGACTACGGCATGAAGGAGTTCTACGCCGGTGTCGATACGATCCTGTGGGGTCGCAAGACCTACGACTGGGTGCTCGCGTATCACGAAGAGCACGGCATTGCCGAGAACCCCTTCGACGCGAGCATGAAGCACTTCGCGTTCTCGCGGAATCCTCCGGCGAAGCCCGTGGAGGGCGTGACGTTCGTGTCGGAGCCCGTCGAAGAGTTCGCCCGGAAGTTGAGGGCAACGCCCGGCAAGAACATCTGGATGATGGGCGGTGGCGGGATCATTGCGTCGTTCCTGGACGCCGGCGCGATCGACGAGTTCGACATCCACGTCATCCCCGTGATGATCGGCGAGGGAATTCCGCTGGTGG
>BQJX01000555.1 GCA_021604925.1 Gemmatimonadota bacterium | reverse complement strand
CTGGGACTTCTGCTGATGTACTGGCTGGCGGTCCGGTTTCCCATTCTGCCGGTGTCCGGCCGCGGTTCGGTGCTGACCTCCGCTCCGGTGCATACGGGCTTCCTGATCCTGGACGCCCTGATCGCCCGGCAACCGCAGGCGGCGATCGACGCGCTCCGACACCTGGCGCTGCCGGCGCTCGTGCTGGGCACCGTGCCCATGGCCGTGATCGCGCGGGTCACCCGCTCCAGTCTTCTGGACGTTCTGGGTCGCGACTTCATCCGGACGGCACGGGCCAAGGGGCTGTCCGAGTGGTCCGTCCTCATGAGGCACGCCGTGCGAAACGGAATCCTGCCCACGCTGACGGTGGTGGGGCTCCAGTTCGGGGCGTTGCTGGGCGGCGCCATTATCACCGAGACGATCTTCAGCTGGCCGGGAATCGGGCGCTGGATCCTCCTGGCGGTCGAGGGCCGCGACGCCGCCGTGCTGCGCGCGGGCGTGCTGCTGATGGCCGTGACGTTCTCGCTGGTGAACCTGCTCACGGATCTGCTCTACGCCACCCTGGATCCGCGGATCAAGCTCGAGTGAGGTCCGGACGATGATCGAGAAGAGTACTGGCGAGTCCCTGGCCCGCACGCGCCTGGTTCTGGGGCGGGTGGTTCGACGCGTCGGGGGACGGCTGGGCGTGTTCCTGCTGACGCTGTTCCTGCTGATGGCTGCGTTCGGGCCGGCGCTGGCCCCGGAGAGCCCGGTGGAGCAGAGCCTCGCCGATCGTCTCCAGCGGCCGGGGGCGGAGCACTGGCTGGGCACGGACGAGTTCGGGCGGGATGTTCTGTCGCGATTGCTGTACGGCACCCGGATTTCGCTCTTCATCGGGGTGATCTCGGTGGTGATCGGGGTGGCGATCGGCGGAACCCTCGGCCTGGTGACCGGGTATTTCGGGGGCTGGGTGGACCAGATCGGGATGCGGTTGATGGACATCCTGCTGGCATTCCCCAGTATCCTGCTGGCGATCATCGTGGTGGCGGTTCTGGGACCCAGTCTCGCCAACGCCATGATCGCGGTAGGAGTGGTGGGAGTTCCGCACTACGCTCGGATCGTCCGGGCGTCGGTGCTGGCGGTTCGGGAGATGCCGTTCGTCGAAGCGGAACGTGCGGTGGGCGCTCCCAACGCGCGGATCCTGCGGCGCACGATTCTCCCGCACTGCACGGCGCCCGTGCTGGTGCAGGCGAGCCTGGGGCTCGCCACGGCCATTCTCGATGCGGCCGGTCTGTCGTTTCTGGGGCTGGGCGCGCAACCTCCCACTCCCGAGTGGGGGGCCATGCTCGGGCAGGGGAGGGCGTACGTGATCCATGCCCCGTGGGTCCTCGTGGCTCCGGGCGCGGCGATCCTCCTGACGGTTCTCGGGTTCAATCTGGTGGGCGATAGCCTGCGGGACGCCCTGGATCCACGACTGGCAGCAACGTTCCGGGATGATGCGTCCCGATCGCTCCGCGGTGCGCGGGGTGGCACGCCTCGCAAGTCCACCTGAGGGGAAGGAACCAGAATGAAGAGATGGCGCGTTCTCGGCCCGGCCGGGACCTTCTTCCTGAGCGCGTGGCTGTGCACCGCCGCGGTCGCCGGTACTCGGGAGGCCGGCGCGGATTCCGAAGCGCTGTCGTTCGAGTCGCTGGAGCACTACTCCCTGGGGTCGTTCTTCGAGGCGCGCGGTCGGCTCCGCGAGGCGATCCACGAGTACCAGCTGGCCCTGAAGGAGACTCCGGATCAGCCGGAAGTCCACGGCAGCCTGGCGCGGCTGCACCTGCAGCTCCACGAGGCGGAGGACGCGCGACGTTCCGCAGAAGCCGCGTTGCGCCTGGACGAGGCGAACATCGACGCGTTGGAGGTCATGGCCCAACTGTACGTGGGTGCGCGGGACCTGGAAGGCGCGATTCGCACCACGCGTCGGCTGGTGGATGCGGACCCGTCCTCGTTGAGCGCGCGCGTCCGTCTGGCGGAGCTGCTGGAGAGCAACGGCCAGCTGGACGAAGCGGCCGACGAACTGGGCGAAGCCACCCGGCTGCGCGCGGGCGTGGCCCAGTTGCACTTCCGACGGGCGTCGCTGCTGAGTCGCAGCGGCCGCCTGGACGAGGCGCTGAGCGAGTACGACACCGTGCTGCGGATCGACCCCGACTTCGTGGAGGCGCTGTTGAGCTCGGCCGCGGTCCAGGAGCGCGCGGTCAACCTGGAGGCGGCCGGCGAACTCTACGAGCGGGCCCTGCGCCTGGATCCGGACAACCTCACGGTTCGACGGCGCCTGCTGCGGGTTCTGTTGCTGCAGGACGACACGGAGAAGGCGGCCGAGGTGGCCAGGTGGGTGCTGGATCGCTACCCCGAGGATGTGGACGTACGCGAGCAGTACGGACTGCTGCTGCTGCGGGCGGGCCGCCCCGAGGACGCGGTGGCCGAGCTGGACCAGGTGGCGAAGGCGGATCCGGATCGGGTCTCCGTTCACAAACACCTGGGCCGACTGCACTGGGACCTGGATCGCCTGCCCCAGGCGCTCGCGGAGTACCAGCGGACCGTGGAGATCGACTCGACCTTTGCCGAGGGGTGGATCTCCATCGGGTACCTGCAGGTCCAGATCGGCGAGGTCGCCTCGGCGGTCGGGGCATTCCGCCGGGCGGGGGCGATCGCGGTGCAGAATCCGGTACTGCCTTTCTTGCAAGGGGTTTGCCATAATCAACTCGAGGAGTACGACAAGGCCGAGGTCGCGTTTTCGCGGTCGCTGAGGCTCCGTCCCGGGAACGCCGAGGCGTTGTACGGACTGGGCGTGGCACGGGAGCGGCAGGGAGAGATCGCCGAGGCGGCCGATTCCTTCCGGGAGGTCGTTCGCCTG
>BQJX01000554.1 GCA_021604925.1 Gemmatimonadota bacterium | reverse complement strand
GGGACTCGAAGGTGCCGGCGCGGCTGGTTCTGCTCGTGTAGGGGTGATGGTCGTGGATGTAGTGGGCGTAGGGAATCGTTGTGGCGACGGCGGCAACGATCGCGGCGCGTGCCGCGTCCTCGCCGATCTTCTCGCCGATCTTCTCACCGATCGTCGCACCGAGCTTTCCGCCCAGGGCGCCGCCGATCGCGCCGCCTTGCGGGCCGGCCACGGATGTGCCGAGCCCGCCGCCGGCCTTGACGCCGATCTCCTCGCCGAGCCAGCTGCCGATCTCGGCACCGACTCGCTCACTGAAACCGGTGATCCTGTTGCCGAGCGCGCCGGCCCAGATGTTGACGAGCGCGAGGAAACGCTTCTCACGCGCTGACACGCCGGGCAGATCCGGCAGCCTGCCGATGATCGCATCGACGACCTCGTGCATGAGCTCGCGATCGCGGTCGTAGAGGGCGAGGATGTGCGCTTGACGGTCATGACCCGCACTGACAGTGGTCGCATCGCATCCGCAGTCGCCGGGTTCAGGAGGCGCGTAGAAAGACCGACCATCGGCGTGGACGAAGGTGCCGTGGCCGGCGTCGCTGGTCGAAGTCAGGATGGACTGCCGGCGGCTTGTGTCGAGTCGCCGCCACAGTGCTTCGAGATACCAGGCCTGGTGATGGAAACAGAAGTTGGCCGGCTCTGCGATGTGAAGGTCGAGTGTCGAGTCGGTCAGGTCCATCGCCTCGACGATCGGTATTCCGAGCAAGGACGCCGCGGCGGCGGTTTCGTCGAGGATGCTGCGCTCGTCGGCGGCAACGACAACCGTATCGAGATCGAGAAAGTGATTCCGCGAACCCCCGCGTGCGACGTTCAGGTGTCGTGTCGGGTACATCGGTGCCGGGTCTTCCGAGAACTCGAAGCGCTGGAAGGCGGAGCTTTCCGGCGAGATATCGTTGTAGTACGGAGCGTTCAGCCTCGTGCGGACGAAGTCCTCACCGCCGACATGGGGGCTGGCGTACGTGTAGAGTCCCTGGGCACGCCGGCCTTTTGTCGCGATCCAGGCGGCGAAGAGCTGCGCATGGCAGCCGCCGAGCGAGTGTCCGGTCACCCAGATCGGCTTGCGTCGGTCGGGGTCGTCCGCCTGGAGGGCCTCCCAGAGCCGGTTGCGAATGACGTCGAGCGACAGATCGAATCCGCTGTGGACCACGTAGGTATGTCGTAGCCCCGACAGATCACCATAGTTGATCGATGCGGGGCGCGCCCCGAGCTGGAAGTTGGTGACGATCCACTCGCCGATGTCCCACGTCTTGCTCGAGGAGTCGTCGCCGACACGATCTGTACCGCGGAAGACGACGAGGTGTGCGTCGGGTGTCGAGATCACCATCGCCTCGGGGTCGTAGCCTTCGAGGTCCTTGCCGACGATCTTGCCGGTTCCGGACACCATGGTGTAGCGGGTGTTCGTGGGAAAGAGCCGGCGAGCTGTAGCGGCCTCGACAAAACGTTGTTCGAACAGATCGGAGTCCACATGCATCCGATAGGCAAGCGATGATGCCGGCCACTCCGAGGAACAGGGGTCGTTCGAGTCGACGGGGGCCGGTTCGCCCACCAGTCGGGCGAGCTGTTCGACATAGACCATGTTTGACAGGTACATCAAGAGGTAGGCGTTGCGCCAGTCAAGCGACGTGGCGGTTGCGTTGAAGTTGATCTCGAATACCGTGGATCGCGGCTCGATCCCAGGGCGTTTGAGCGGGTCGATTCGCACCGGAACCGGTTCGCGCTTGCGAATCTGTGGGACCTGCGCGAGAGCTTCCGCGCCCGCAAGGAACAGAATGTAGACAGCGAGGGCTCCAAGACGGAGCCCTCGCATCGTGATCTGTGTGATGTGCATGGTTTTCCCCTCTTCTGCTGATCCGCACGGACCTCAGGCAGCATCAGTTGCTGAAGATGCCTTCCGATCCGTGGCAAGGTGGAAGCGGCATCTCCTTCGCCCAGCTACGCGGCTTGATGTGAAATCGGTAGATCTGATCGCAATAGGCCTTGCTGTCGTGGTATTTCATGTCGCCCGTGCCGCGATACTCGTCGTCATCACGCGCGATCTTGCTCGACGTGATGTTGCAGGTGCGGCCGACGTGGGTGTACTTCTTGACGTCGTGCGGCGTGAGCCAGTCGTAGATCTGACAGGCGAGATCGAAGGCGTAGGAGTCCGGGGGCCCCATGCAGATGCCGTCCGCACGGTTGACGTAGCGATGCGTATTGAGCGCAGCGGTCCCGCCGGCGCTTTTCTTCGAGTTGTAGAGCTTCCGAAAAAGGCCGTTGCCGACACGAGGTGATCCGTACGTGTACACGGCCTGGGCACGGTACTGCTTCGTGTCTCGCCCCGGCATGATCCACTCCGAAGAGTAGCCCTGGTCGATCGCGCAGAGAGTGGCCAGCGCGGCGCCGAGGCTGTGGCCTGTGATGAACAGTTTCTTCTTGTCGCCTCCGTGGGCCTTGATCCGCGAATTGATGTTGTGGCGCACATCGCGGTAGGCGTAGTAGAAACCCTTGTGGACGCCGGGGCCCTCGGTGACCGTCACTCCACGTTTGTTCTGATACTCCGCTTTCCCCCAGGACGTGATCTCTTTCTGGAGAAGCCTGGTGTCGGTCGCGACCCAGTCGGCCCAACCGTCCTTGCCAAGCATGTTGTCCGAGCCTCGAAAGGCGACGATCACGACATCGTCGTTCGACATCACGGCGTACTGGATATTGTCGTCCTCACCTTGCTCGTAGATATCGACCTTGTTCATCCCCCAGCGCTTGAACAGGGCCGTGGCCAGCGGCTTGAAGTCGGAGAATCTCTCCGCCTTGGGTCGATACGCGTGCGGATACATGTAGTGACTGATCAT
>BQJX01000553.1 GCA_021604925.1 Gemmatimonadota bacterium | reverse complement strand
CCGATCTCGGTGGTCGTCGCCCCCGGGATGACGATATCGACGTCCGTCGCTACCGGTGCCAGGTACCGATGCTCGAGCTGCCAGGCGCCGAGACCGGCGTGCACCAGCATCTGACCCGCATGCAGGCCCTCTCGATGCGATGGCGAACCTGTCGAGAGGAGTACCACGAAGAGCACCGCTGCAGCCGTCGCCAGCGTGCCGGCCGCAACAGTCAGGAGTCGGCGGCGACGTGCCCGACGCAGCGCGTCGGGATCCTCGTTCAGCAACCGTGCGATGACCTCACCGGCAAAGCCCTCGTCGAGGCAGGCGCGGCCGACGCCGTCGCGGCGGATTTCATCGACTTCCCCTTCGAACCAGTCGGCAAACTCACGACAGTGGTCGCATGACTCGAGATGCTCGCACACACGCCGGGCCTCGTCCGGCGGCAATTCGCCCGACTGGTAGGCATGGAGCAACTTGCTCGTCGTCGTGCAGTTCATCAAGATCGAAACTCCGTGTCGCGGTCGCATCGGCGTTTCTCGCGTTCGTAGATTTTCCGGATCTTCCTGGTGGCGGCTCGAAGGCGGGCTCGCACACCGGCGCGCGAAATCCCCAGGACTTCAGCGATCTCGTCGCTGGCCATTCCCCGCACCGCCAGTTCCATGGCTTCGCGGAGCTTCTTGCCGAGCATCGTGATGTACGTCTCGAGCTGTGTCGAGCGTGACTCCTCCTCGTCAAGATCGAACGGTCCGTCATCGACGCCGACGCTTTCATCGACGCCCGAGCCTTGCGCTTTCTGCAGCTCGCTGAACTTCTCCAGGTGTCCGGCTTGCCGCGATGTCGTGCGCACCCATTGAAGAAAGGTGTTGCGACTGATGCCGGACAGCCAGAACTCGAATCGGGACCGGTGCGGATCGAAGGTGTGCAGGGTCTTGATCACTCCGAGGAATGTCTCCTGCGCGAGGTCGCGTGCGTCATGGTGCGAGCAGCCGCGCTTCAGGAACGAGCGAAAAACGCGGTCCTGGAAGCGCTGGATCAGTGAACCGGCCGCCGCGAGATCCCCTGCCTCGATCCTCCGGATCAGGCTGGTGATCACCGGGTCCGTTTCTCCCTGATTGCCTCGATCATCCATGTGCGGGCAAGCGACCCTTCTTCGTGTCCGTCGAACTGCAGGGGTATTTGCCGGCTAGGTGGGGCGCGTAACACAAATCCGGTAAAAAACAGATCATCTCCTGGAAACCGGTGGGTGTCAACGACTTGCCGAGAAGGAGCCGAGAAGGGGCCGTTCTTTTCCGCTTTTTTCGTTACGCCGGTCGAGTCGGCGGCAAATGGTTAGGCGCGGAAGGAAATCCGGTGCTCGCACGCGAAACGCGACCGGATCACTTCAAGGATGGATCTCTAGGAGGCACGTGAACGGTGGCTACTATCACGAAGCAGGACCTCGTCGACCGAATCTCGGATCAGCTCAGCTGCAGAAAGCTCGACACACGCAAGATCATGCAGAGATTCCTCGAAGAGATCACCGAGGAGCTGGCCAAGCGCAACCGGCTCGAGTTCCGGGAGTTCGGAGTCTTCGAGATCAAGTACCGGGCGCCGCGCAAGGCCCGCAATCCGCAAACCGGCGACACCGTCGACGTGCCGGCGCGCGAGGTCGTGCTGTTCAAGCCCGGCCGCAAGCTCAAGGAACTGGCCGAACGGACCGTCTCGAAGAACGGTCGTCACGAGAACGGATCGACGAGCCTGACCGGCTGATCAACCAGTGACCGGCTGATCAGCCGGAAAACTCCACTACCAGGCTTCCAGTTCGATAACGTTGGTCAGCGACAGGCTCGAGGAACGCGAAACATCCTGAACGACGCCCTGCAGGGAGACGCGAACCCCCACGCCGAGACCGGATGCGATCTGGATCGAGCGGCTGGCGTTGCCGGTGAAGACGGCGCGCGGCAGCGGTACCGCCGAGGCGCCGCCGAGCGTGTTCACGAGCACATGAGTGGACGGCAGCAGCGCGGCACCACTGGACGAGAACGGCGTCGGAAAACACGCCGTCCCGATCTGACCGGGATGCACCGTGGCGTCGGCATTGCCGACCGGACCACGGACCGCGAACAACGCGTAGCGAGCGTTCGTCGGACCGGCCGGCGGATCGTTCACGACAATCGACAGCGCCGTCTGCGGAGCGACGCGCACGACACGGTCGACATCGCCTGCCCGACCGTTGACGGTCAGGACATCCGCCGACGCCCCGCCCTCAGGTGCACCGACATTGCCGGCCCGGCAGTACGACCCGGCGCCGTACAGCGGGTTCTGAAAGATCTCCGCATCCGTCGACGGCCCTCCCGTGGTCATGACCAGAGCGACGTCCGGTCCGGCGATTCCGTCGAGGTCGGCCGCGACGACCTGACCGAGCCCGATTCCGATCGTCGGCTCGACCACGGACAGCAGGAACGATCCGCGTCCATCGCCGAAGAGCACGCCTACGCCGGGCTGCCCCGCGTCCGGCAGGCCGGCGATGATCGCGTCCAGCGAGCGATCGCCGTTCATGTCGGCCAGCACGACATCGCCTCCGAACAGCGGTGACGGCAGGGCGAGCGAGCTCAGGCTTCCCTGACCGGCGCCATCACCGAGCACAATGTCGAGAGCCGGCGCCGACAGATCGAGCACGACGAGGTCCGGTCGGCCGTCATGGTCGAGGTCCCCGGGTGCGATGGCCGAGCCCGTCAGGCCGGTCGCGAAGGTACCCCCCTGCGGGGCACCGAAGCCGTCGTTCAACACGATGTCGCAGCGATTTCCCACCAGGCA
Organism: Gemmatimonadota bacterium; assembly: GCA_021604925.1. Taxonomy (GTDB): domain Bacteria; phylum ARS69; class ARS69; order ARS69; family ARS69; genus BQJX01. The sequence continues at coordinate 85 of BQJX01000553.1, read as the reverse complement.
GAAGTCCGGGTAGCCGTCGACGTTCATGTCGGCGGCGCGCACGTCGATCCAGTTTGCCCCGGGTGTCGCGTACTGGGCGACGACG
>BQJX01000552.1 GCA_021604925.1 Gemmatimonadota bacterium | reverse complement strand
CGCCGGCCGCCGCCACGGCGGCCCCCAGGATCTGGCCCCGCGTGGGGATCGCGTTGGGCCCGGCGGCCGTGACCCGTTCCGCGAACCAGAGCAGAAAGAGGGTCAGGAACGCGTCCGGGTGAACCACCGAGCCCACGTAGGTCTGCCACGGGGCGGCCGCCAACGCGATGCCGATCCACCGGGCCTGGCGCGGCGAAGCGCCCAGGTTCCTCGCCAACCGGATCAGGACCCAGACCGCCGCGGCCGCCGCCAGGAACCCCGGCGCGCGCAGGGCGACGACGCCGTCCCCCGCCAGAGCGGTGAAGAGCCGGACCGCGCCGACCGTTACCAGGGAGTACCCGGCGTTCAGTCCGTGCCACGCCCAGTACCAGTAGCCCAGTTCGTCCCGGCCCGGCCCCAGCCGGCCGACCAGCGCCGCCCGGGCCGCCAGCAGGAGGACCAGAATCACGATCTCCGGGCTTGGCCATCGTGTCCGCAGGGTTCACTCCCGGAGCGTCGTGATATCATGAACCGGGGCAGCGAGCCCCCGTGGCGAAAACTCCCGCAGACCATACGTGAAGATCGGACCACCATGACCACTGACTCTCCAGTTTTCGTGGTCGGCGCTCCCCGAACGGGGACGACGCTGGTGAAGGAGATCCTCAATCGCCATCCGCGGATCCATCTCTTTGACGAGGTGCACTTCTTCGAGCGGCTGTGGGACGACCGGGCGCATCTGGGGGATCTCTCCGCTCCGATCTCGCAGGCGGCCGCCATCCACCGCGTTCGCGACATCGTCACGCGCTTCGGGAGCGATCCGGGCGTGGCCGAAGTGCTCACGGTGGAGGAGTACCGGCGCCGCCTGATGGCGGCCGGTCGCCAGTACCGCAATCTCCTTCGCATCCTCCTGGAAGAAGGAGCCCGTCAGAAGGGCGCCGAGATCTGGGGCGACTCCAGTCCGCAGGACATCCTCTACCTCAAGACCATTTTGAGCTGGTACCCGAACGCGCGCATCGTGGCGCTGGTGCGGGATCCGCGCGGATTCCTCTCCTCGTACAAGAACTACTACCGCCGCGGGGTCGAGTCGTACCGGGAACGGTACAACCCCATTCCCATCTCGATGCTGTGGCGAAGCTACATGACCGCGCTCCTGGAGACCGAGCGCGAGCCGTGGGCCGCCAACGTACATCGGCTCCGCTACGAGTCGCTGGTGAGCGACCCGGAGGAGACGGTCCGCGCCCTGTGTGCACACGTCGGGGTGGACTTCGATCCGGTGATGCTGGACGTGGACTCCTCGAACTCGTCGTTCGTGCCGGAAGGCGAACCGGCGAAGAAGCGCGGCATCGTGGCGAGTTCGCAGGATCGATGGAAGACCGAGCTCACGCCCACGGAACTGTGGATGGGCGAACGGATCTTCGGCGAGATGCGGGAACGACTGGGCTACCCTCCCGCGGTCGAGGACGGCCAGCGTCTGCGTCCCACCGTGGGCGGCCTGGCCCGGATGGCCCTTCTCCTGCCCGGCCGGGTCTTCAATCTCCTCTTCCGATCCCATAAACCCTTCACCATGGCCAAGTTCCGGCGCGTGATGGGGCTCTTCCGGGCCACCCGCTAGGTCGATCTGTCGTCAAGGCGGCGCCCGCGGGAACCGATCTTCGGGGGGACGGCAACCCCGGAGCACTCCTTGCGGATCCTGATCGCCGAAGACGACCCGACTTCCCGCGACCTGCTCGCGGCTTTTGTGCATCGCTGGGGTCACGATCCGGTGATCACCCGCGACGGCCCGGAGGCGCTGCAGGCGCTGTGGTCCGAGGGGAGCCCGCGGATCGCCATCGTCGACTGGATGATGCCCGGTCTGGAGGGTCCCGAAGTGGTCCGCCGGATTCGCGCCGCCGAGGCGCAGCGGGAAGTGCGCTGCCCGATCTACTTCATCCTGCTCACGGCCAAGGATCGCCCGAGCGATGTGGTGCACGCGTTCGACGCGGGCGCCAACGACTACGTGAAGAAGCCGTTCCAGAAGGACGAGCTGAGGGCGCGCGTGCAGGTGGGCATCCGAATGCACGAACTGCAGGATGCGCTGGACGAGCGCGTGCGCGATCTCGAGGAGGCGCTGGCCAAGGTGGACACGCTCCAGGGACTGCTACCGATCTGCTCCTACTGCAAGAAGATCCGCGACGACCAGAACTACTGGACCGATGTGGAGTCGTACATCGAGGCGGTCTCGGACGCGGAGTTCAGTCACGGCGTATGTCCGGGCTGCTTTGCCAAGCACATGCAGCCGCGGCTCGATGAACTGCGCCAGGAGCGCGATGCCCGGGAGAGCACGAGCACCACGGCGGCGCCTTCGGCCGGGAACGAGCATCCCCAAAACGCGGCCTCTGCGGATACCGGCGCGGAACCTGCCGCCGCCGCCGAGAAGGCTCGCAAGCCGAGCTAGGTGTGGGCTTCCTCGCCGTAGATCCGATGCCGGGGACGATCGGCCAGGATCTCTTCCTTCCCCCAGTTCGTGACCGCGCGGAACTCGTCCGATCGGATGAACGCCATGAACGCGTCCCGCGTTTCCCATTCGCTGTGAATGAGGTACGCCGACGAGTCGGAGACGTCCCGGTACAGGCGTGTCACCACGTGTCCGGAGCCTTCCCCGAAGGACTTCAGCACCGCCTGGAACTTCTCCTCGAACAGCGTTTCCTTCCCTGGAAGGACGTCGTAGTTCATTCCGATCGTGACCATGCTTCCCCCTGTGAGTGGTGATCTTCGCGGATTGTAGGCACCTGGAGAGGGCGAGTCCATCAGAACGCCCCGGTCGCCGGGTTCCGGCGTATAATGGAGGACCCCCACGATCCCGACCGACCCTCGGAGAAGAAGCCCGCATGATCCGTGACCAGACCGGCCGTTCCCGCGCCC
>BQJX01000551.1 GCA_021604925.1 Gemmatimonadota bacterium | reverse complement strand
GTGTCGCGAATCACGGACGGCCTGCAGGGTGGCAATGAATCGTGGGAAGCGACCGCCGACGAGCTGGGAGGCGCGCTTCTTCCGGGGCTTCCGGTCGCCGGGGCCACGAAGGCCGTGTTCGTCCTGGCCGACGGCCCGTTGCATCGTCTTCCGTTCGAAGTCCTTCCGATCGGCGGCAAGGGGGGCCCCCTGCTCATCCAGGCGGCCGACGTGGCGTACGAGAGTTCCGCCACGCTCCTGGCCGAGCGCCTAGCCGCGATGGTCGCGGACCGGAGCGCGAGTCGCCCGTCCGCCTGCCGACTCCTCGCGTTCGGGGACCCCGCGACCGCGGGCTCCGCTGCGAGCGTCGAGTCCGGCACCCGCGGCGGCCTGCCCACGTTGCGCGCGCTGCCGCACGCGCGGGAAGAAGTGGCCCATCTCTCCCGATTGATCGAGGGCACCTGCGTTCGCGTCGGCGAGCAGGCCACCGAGGCGGAGTTCTTCCGCGAGTCGCCGTCCGCATCCGTGATCCATCTGGCCGCCCATGCGTACGTGGACGATCGGCATCCCGGCTACTCCGGGATCGTGCTCGCGTCGGAGGGCGCCGAGGACGGAATCGTGCAGGGGTTCGAAGTGCTGCGGTCGGACCTTCGCGCGGATCTGGTCACGCTTTCCGCCTGCGACACCGGGCGCGGACGCTGGTCGCGCGGCGAGGGGCTCATCGGCCTGTCCCGCGCGTTTCGCATTGCCGGGGCCCGGTCGCTGGTCGTGAGTCTCTGGCAGGTGAACGACGAAGCCACGTCCGAGTTCATGGGACGGTTCTACGAACGCCTCCTGGAAGGCCAATCGCTGGCGGCCGCGCTGCGGGCTACAAAGCAATCGTTTCGCGAGGAAGCGTGGGAGGGCGGATCCGACGGCGACGTCACGCGGGGACTCGGGCGGCGGACCCGGGACTCGACCGCCCGGACGCCGGGATGGTGGTCGGCGTTCGTGCTCCTGGGTCCGGGCGCCAGTCCGTATCGCTAGCGGTCCTCCCGGGCGGCGTGCTGCAGATCCGTCCGCTCCACGGCGCGGAAGTGATTCCGCAGAATCCGCATTGCGTCCGCCACGACGTCCTCGCGGGACCGGCGTTCGCTTGCGGGGGCCAGGAGTTTCCCGGACCACCGCGCGGACTCGGGCGCCGGTCCCGAGGACACGTCGGTGGACGCCACCAGCAAGGTCTCGGTGCCCGGGTTTCCGTCCAGGAACCACTCGTCGTCGGCCGACGGAAACTGCACGCTTCCCGCGTCGTGTTGCCTGGCCGGGCCCACGCCATCCTCCGGATCCAGGATTGACAGTTTGCCCTGCGGATCCACATGCACCAGGACTACGAAGGCCGGGCGCTCCAGCTGGATCTGCAACACGAACCCGTCCCCGGTTCGCCATTCGGACTCGGGAGCGCTGCCGCGCACCAACTCGGTGTGGCGGACCTCCACTCGGGACACCGGGCCGGGCGGGCTGTCCTGGATCGGCGAACCGAGCGTGAGCAGCAGCAATGCGGCGGCCGCGGCCGGCAGGAGATAGTGGAACGGCGCGGAGATGCGGCGTGTCGCCCGCCGGTCGTCCGCCCGGCCCATCGCCTCGAAGCGAACGCGCTCTTCCAGACGCTTCAGGCTGGCGGCGGCTTCCGTGTCCGGCGCCCCGTCGACCCCCTCCGGGAGCTCGCCCAGTGGTCCGGGGTTCGCTTCGATCTGTCGCACGGTCGCCAGAAGCGCCCGGGCCGATGCATGCTCGCGGAGCGTCTCGTCCACGGTCGTTCTCTCCTCGGGGGCGAGGTCGTCGTACGACAGGACCTCGTCGAGCCAGGGGGGAAGCGCTGTCATCACGTGTTTCCTTCCGGCGGGGCCGGTTTCGGGGGCGAAGCCGAATCGAGAAGTCCCAGCGATTTCACGAGGCACTTGCGCAGCAAGAGACGTCCGCGACGAATCCACGCGCGGACCGTGTTCAACGGCGTGTCCAACTCCACGGCGATGGGCTCATAGGCCATGTCGCGGAAGAGCAGGCACTCCAGCGCGCGCCGATGGTTCTCGTTGGCGATGCGCGCCAGGCACGATTCGAGCGCGGCCCGCAGTCGCACCCGCTCCAGCTCCTCCAGGGGGTCGCTGCCCGCGCCGAGCTCGGCGAGTTCGGAGAAGTCGGGGCCGGCGCCGCTGGGGCGTTCGCGTTCCGCGTTGAGCTTGGCCTTCCGGTACTGGTCCAGAACGCGAAAGTAGGCGCGCTTGCGGAACCAACCCCAAAGGCTCCCGGGTCCGCGGTACTCGAACCGTCCGCGGCGAACGTCGTCCAGCACGCCCAGGAGCGTTTCGTGGGACCAGTCCGACCGGGCTTCGGGGTCCGCCGTGAGGCGCGATGCAATCCGGTACACGGGCCCGTGGGTGCGACGCAGAAACTCGGCCACGATCTCCGCGTCGCTGTCCACGATGCCACGGACCAGTGCCGCTTCGTCCGAGTCGGCGGTGGGCTTACCCGGCCCTGGGATGCGCTCTGCCATTGCCCGGAAGGATAACACCTCCCGCGGGGCCGGCCACACCGCCTCGGACATTGCGAACCTCCTACCGAATGAGGACCATCTTGCGTACCTGGTCTTCGCCGACCCCGGAGAGCCGGTAAAAGTACACGCCACTGCTGACCTGACGCCCTGCGCCGTCCCGTCCGTCCCACCGAACCGAGTGCGGGCCGGGCGTCGCGCCGGCGAGATCGTAGCGCCGGATCTGGCGGCCGCCCGCGTCGAGAATCGTGAGGGCGAGATCCCCCGCGGACTCGCGGAAGACCGTCAGCTGGATGGTCGTGTCATGAACAAACGGGTTGGGCCGGTTCTGGGCGAGGGCCAGGCCGGACGTCTGCCAGGGCCCTTCCACGCCGGT
>BQJX01000550.1 GCA_021604925.1 Gemmatimonadota bacterium | reverse complement strand
GTGCCGGCTGGGGCCAGGACTTCGACGGGGATCAGATGCTGGAGCACGCCACCTGCCATCCGGGACGGCACATCCGGCAGATCCGCCGGTTCCTGGATGGTGAACTGGGAGTTGCCGCGCCGCCGACTACCACACCGTGATGTTGAATCCTGCATCCACGTAGTGGATCTCGCCGGTCACGCCGTGCGACAGCGGCGAGAGCAGGTACAGGCCCGCGCCTCCCACATCGTCGATGTCCACGTTGCGCTTCACCGGAGAACGTTGCGCGGCGCCCGCCAGCAGCGTCCGCATTCCCGACACGCCCGAGGCGGCCAGCGTCTTGATGGGCCCGGCGGAGATCGCGTTGACCCGGATGCCCTTGGCTCCGAGATCCACGGACAGGTAACGCACCGAGGACTCCAGTGCCGCCTTGGCAATGCCCATGACGTTGTAGTTCGGGACGACCTTGACGGAGCCGTAGTAGCTCAGCGTGAGGACACTGGCATCTTCGGCGAGGAAGGGCTCGGCGGCCCGCGCGAGCGAGATGAACGAGTAGACGCTGATTTCCATCGTCTTGAGGAAGCCCTCGCGCGACGTGTCGATGGTGCGGCCGGCGAGATCGTTCCGGTCCGCGTACGCCACCGAGTGCACCAGGAAGTCCAGCTTGCCCATCCGGGACTGCACCGCGTCGAACGTGGCCGCGACCTGCTCCTCGTTGGTCACGTCCATGGGCAGGACCAGATCGGACCCGGCCTCGGCGGCCAGGGGGGTCACCCGCTTCTGCAGCGCTTCGCCCTGGTAGGTGAACGCCAGCTCGGCTCCGGCCGCCGCCGCCCGCCGCGCGATTCCCCACGCGATGGATCGGTCGTTCGCCACGCCCACGACCAGACCCTTCTTGCCGGCGAGAAGTCCCGTGCCCTCGGATTGCAGCGTCACGTTCGTCGCCTCACTCGTTTGCAGGTTCATTCGCCGATCCTCCATTCGTTGCCAGGATCCATTTCTCCGTAGAATCGCCCGGAAACGCCCTTTGGCGCAAGAGTTGTGTCACTCGGGAGCGCGTTCCCGCCGCCGGATTCCGAATCGCGACATCCGTCGATCGGCCAGCAGACGGCCCTCGTTCTGGCAGGTGGGGCAGTAGTGGGTCTCCGACCCCGAGAAGGAGATCCGCTGGATCGTGTCGCCGCAGGCGGGACAGGGCTGCCCGGGGCGGCCGTGCACGGCCATGTCGCGCCGCCAGAGGTCCTGGCTCGCCGGGAGTCCGGGCGGGCAGGCCTGCCGGATGCGCTCGATCCAGTCCAGGAGCGAGTCCCGCAGGGCGTGGTAGAGCCGCGCGATCTCCTCGTCCGTGAGGCGGGAGGTGAGCTTGACCGGCGACAGCCGCGCGGCGTGCAGGATCTCATCGGAGTAGGCGTTGCCGATTCCCGAGAGCAGCGACGGATCGCGCAGGGCGGTCTTGATCTGATGATTCCCGCGGGCCAGCAACTCCGCGAAGCGTGCTTCCGTGAAGTCGTCGTCCAGCGGTTCGCAGCCCCGATCGATGTGTTCCGGCAGCGCTCCGCGAAACAGCAGCACCGACGCTCTTCGCTGGGTGCCGGCTTCGGTCATCTCCAGCAGCGAGCCATCCTCGAACGCGAGGGAGAGCAGCGTTCGCTTCCGGTGCGGCTTGAACTTCTCGGCCGGGCGAAGGCGCAGTCGACCGCCCAGCATCAGATGGACGGCCATCACGGTGTCCGGGTCCGTGCGGAAGAGAAGATGCTTTCCGCGTCGGTCGAACGCGCGGAACGCGTTGCCCACCAGCGAGTCGAAGGGTGGATCCACGCTGCGCAGCACGAACGCATGGTGCAGAGTGGCGGTCTTGATTCGGAGACCGGTCAGGGCCTGCGCGAGCCGTTCGCGGGTGACTTCCAGTTCCGGCAGTTCGGGCATGTTCGTCTCCGGCGTTGTCGGTTCCCCCTCGGCGCGCCTAGGATAGCACCATGACTGCCCCGAACCCGCGCCCCCCCGGAAGTCTGACCGCCGCCCTGCGTCTCGTGGGGCCCGGCATCGTGGTAGCCGCCACCGGGGTGGGGGCCGGGGACCTCGTGGCCGCGGCCAAGGCGGGCGCCACGTTTGGGCTGCCCGTCCTGTGGGCGGCCGGCCTCGGCGCGGTGTTGAAGTTCGTGCTCGCGGAAGGCGTGGCGCGGTGGCAACTCGCCACCGGGAAGACGGTGCTCCAGGGCTGGACCGAGCGATTCGGTCGGCCGGTCCAGATCTGGTTTCTGGCCTATCTGGTGCTCTGGACGTTGATCGTGGCGGCCGCGCTCATGTCCGCCTGCGGGCTGGCGACCCATGCGCTCTTCCCCCAGGTCTCCGTCGCCGCGGGGGGGGTGTTGCACGGTCTCGCCGCGCTTCTCTTTGTGTGGCTGGAGGGCTACGGACCCTTCGAACGGGCGATGAAGTTCGCCATCGCGCTCATGTTCCTGTCCATTCTCGGCTCGGCGGCCGTGCAGGCGCCCCCGCTGGAGGCCACGCTGCGCGGGCTCGTGATCCCGTCGGTGCCGGCGGGGAGTCCGATCCTGCTGCTCGGAATGGTGGGCGGCGTGGGGGGGACGCTCACGCTGCTCTCGTACAACTACTGGATTCGCGAGAAGGGGTGGGAGGGACCGGCGTGGGCGCGCGGCGTGCGCGTGGACCTGGCCACCGGCTACGTGCTGACCGGCGTCTTCGGCGTGGCGCTCACGCTGCTCGCGGCCGCCGTCCTCCACCCGGCCGGCGTCCGCGTGACGGGCGCCGACGGCGTCCTGGAGATGGCGGTCATGCTGGGCAGCCGCTTCGGGCGGGCCGGCGAACTCGTGTTCCTGATCGGATTCTGGGGAGCGGTGGCCACCTCCATTGTGGGGGTGTGGCAGGGAGTCCCCTACCTCTTTGCGGACTAC
>BQJX01000549.1 GCA_021604925.1 Gemmatimonadota bacterium | reverse complement strand
GTCTTCGAAGCCTTCGCGGCCATTTGCGGTTGCGACGGGGTCGCGGTAGCGATAGCGACTCGGGCCGCGGTTGGCCGGAAGTCGAGGTTTGGTGCAGTTCTTGACGGTGCGGGTGGCGGCGAGCGAGTGCCGGAACGGCTCGCGACGAACCAGCCTGCATCAGTGGAGTCGGACGAGTATGTTGCCTGCCATCTACCGGAAAGGTCAGGGGTACATCACCCGCGTTCCTGCGGCGGTGTGCATCGGGCTTCTGGCCTTCTACGGCGTGATTCAGCTCTACAGCTACCTGGTTGGTTTCGACTGGGGAAACAAGGCGATCGGTGGTTTCGCGATCCCGATCGTCGAGCAGCCGCTCAACGTGGCGTTCATCGTCGCGGCGGTGGTGACCATCATCGGTGGCACCGCGCTCTTTCGATTCCTCAATCGGCCCAAGACGGTCGACCTTCTCGTCGACACGGAAACCGAGTTGAGGAAGGTTACCTGGCCGGGCTGGCCGGAAACGATCAACGCCTCGGTCGTCGTGGTGATCGCGCTGATCATCATTTCGTTGTACCTGGCCGCGGTCGACTTCGTCCTGAGTCGTTTCTTCGGTGTCATTCTCTAAGAGTGAGGGTGTGAGATTCCATGGGTTCGGGCCTGACGCGATCGAGAACATCGGCAGGGCCGGGCGCGGTAATGGGATCGGGGAAGGGTTTTCAGAGGTCGGTACACCGTGGGAACTGCACGCATGGCTAAGCGCTGGTACGTCGTTCGAGTACAGAGCGGTAAGGAAGAGCAGGTACGCGACAACCTCGAGAAACGCGTCAAGATGCTCGGTCTTGACGAGGAGGTGGCGCGGGTGCTCGTTCCGACCGAGAAGATCACGGTGATGAAGGGCGGCAAGCGCCGCGTCACTCAGAAGAAGATCTTCCCGGGCTACATCATGGTGGAGATGGACAAGGGCGATGATGTCTGGTTTGCCATCAAGGAAACCCCGGGCATCGGTGACTTTGTCGGAGCGCACGGCGAACCTGTCGCGATGGAAGACCACGAGGTCGACAAGATCCTCGGGGACATCGAGCGTCAGGAAGAAAAGCCGAAGCTGAAGATCGAGTTCAAGAAGGGCGACAGCGTCAAGATCAAGGAAGGTCCTTTCGAGAACTTCGACGGGCAGGTCGAGGAAGTCATGCCCACAAAGGGAATGGTTCGGGTGATTGTGACGATCTTCGGTCGTCCGACCCCGGTCGAGCTGGAATACTGGCAGGTCGAATCGATCTAGCAGATCGAGTCGATCTAGATAAGGCAGCACTGCGATGGCGAAGGAAATCAAGGCGAAGATCAAGCTGCAAGTCCCGGGAGGGCAGGCCACGCCCGCACCTCCGGTCGGTCCTGCGCTCGGTCAGCACGGCGTCAACATCGGTGACTTCGTGCGACGGTTCAACGACGAGACCAAGCAGGCCCAGGGCCTGATCATTCCCGTCATCATCACGGTGTACGGGGATCGTTCGTTCGACTACATCTGCAAGTCGCCACCGGCGGCCGTGCTGTTGAAGAAGGCGGCCGGCATCGCCAAGGGCTCCGGCGAGCCGAACATGGAGAAGGTCGGCAGCGTCTCCAGGGATCAGGTCCGGGAGATCGCCGAGACCAAGATGGCGGATTTGAATGCTCGTGACATCGAGCAGGCGATGCGCATCATCGAGGGCACGGCTCGTAGCTCCGGAATCACCGTCGACGACTAGGATCATCTGAACCAGGATCATCGAAATCAGGATCATCGAAATCAGGATCATCTGAAATCACCGCGGAATGAACCGCTGAATCAAGCACCTGCCCGGGCCGGTTCGCCCGGGCCGGACATCGCCTCGAGGGAGCAGGATGAGGAAACGCAGCAAGCGATACAAGGAAGCAGCGGCGAAGCACGACCACGCCACCCCGCTGGAGCTGGACGAGGCCTTGAAGGTTCTCAAGGAGTTCAATCCGGCCAAGTTCGACGAGACGGTCGAGATCGTCATGAACCTCGGCGTCGATCCGAGGAAGTCGGACCAGATGATTCGTGGCGCGTTCTCGTTCCCGAAGGGGATCGGTCAGGCTCGACGCGTTATCGCGTTCGCCGACGGTGATCAGGCAACGGCAGCCACCGAGGCCGGCGCTGTCGAGGTCGGCGGTGAAGAACTCGTCAAGAAGGTCGCGGACGGCTGGACGGATTTCGATGTGGCCGTCGCTGTCCCGCGCATGATGCGCTTCGTCGGCAAGCTCGGCAAGGTGCTCGGCCCTCAGGGCAAGATGCCGTCGCCCAAGTCCGGCACGGTGACGGATGATGTCGCCAAGGCGGTGTCGGAATTCGCGGCCGGCAAGGTCGAGTTCCGCACGGACACCGGCGCCAACGTCCACGCGGCTGTCGGCAAGAAGTCGTTCTCGGTCGAAGATCTGCGGGAGAACGTCACGGCGTTCATCGAGCACATCAAGGGCATGAAGCCCACGGCGGCAAAGGGAACGTACATCAAGAAGGTGGTTGTTTCGTCGACCATGAGTCCCGGCATCCTGCTGGCCGAGGTCTGAGCCGGCAGTGTAGATGGTGCAGCATAGGTGATGCACTGTAGAGGGCTGAGGTAGAGGACTGAGGTAGAGAGCTGGGGTCGGGTCCGAGACCCTGCCATTTTGCGAATGCGAAGGTGATTGCATGTCACGCATGGTGAAAGATCACGTCATCCGAGAGTTGACCGAACGGCTGTCCGGCGCGGACGGCATGGTGGCGGTCAATTTCGAGGGGTTGACCGTCGAGAAGTCCGAGGAGTTTCGCGGCTTGCTGGCGGAGCAGGACCTGTCGATGACGGTCGTCAAGAACTCGCTCGCCGTGAAGGCGGCCGAGAACGTCGGGATGGGCGACGTCAGCTCGATCCTGGGCGGCCAGATTGCC
>BQJX01000548.1 GCA_021604925.1 Gemmatimonadota bacterium | reverse complement strand
GCCATGCAGATCCCCATGGGGAACGGCGCGGACTTCTCCGGCGTGGTCGACGTGCTGCGCAGCCAGGCGTTCTCGTTCACGGACCACGGAGCGGCCAAGGCCGAGGTTCCCGCCGAACACGTGCAGCACATGGAAGAAGCGCATGCCCATCTCATGGAGAGCGCGGCCGAGAGCAGCGAGGAACTGCTGAACAAGTTCTTCGAAGCCGGCGAACTGAACCAGGAGGACCTGGTCACCGGGCTGCATCGAGGGATCGCGCAGGGTGACCTCTATCCGGTTCTGTTCTGCTCCGCGACGGAGGAGCATGGCCTCACGCAGGTGCTGGACGGGATCCGGGACCTGATGCCCGGCGCTTCCGAGTTGTCGAACGTTCGCAAGGCGGACGGCGAGAAGCTGGACGTGGACGCGCAGGGCCCGCTGGCCGCGCAGATCTTCAAGACCACGTCCGAAACGCACGTCGGCGAGATCTACTTCGTCCGGGTCTGCTCGGGTGTCCTCAAGGCGGGCACGGAAGTCTACAACGGGACCCGCGAGGACTCGGAAAAGATGTCGCAGATCTTCCACGCCGTGGGCAAGAACCGGATGGAAACGGAATCGGTCAGCGCCGGCGACATGGGAATCGCGGTCAAGCTGCGCCACTCGGGAACGAACGACACGCTCTGCAACAAGAACGCTCCCATCCAGATCGCGCCGATCGAGTTCCCCGGGGCGGTCATCGACTTCTCGGTGCGAACGGTCCAGTCCGGAGAAGAAGACAAGATGGGTACCGGTCTCCATCGTCTGGCGCTGGAAGACCTGACCTTCCACTTCCGCCACGACGATGAGACGCACGAGACGATCATCAGCGGCATGGGCGAGACCCACCTGGACATGATGGTGGCGCGCCTGAAGGAGCGCTTCAACGTGGAGGTGGAGCTGTCCAAGCCGCGCGTGGCGTTTCGCGAGACGATTCGCGGCAAGGCCGAGGTGCACGCGCGCCACAAGAAGCAGACGGGCGGTCGCGGCCAGTTCGCCGACTGCCACATGAGGGTGGAGGCGCTCCCGGAGGGCTCCGGCTTCGAGTTCGCCAGTGAGATCGTGGGCGGGGCGATCCCGGCCCGCTTCATCCCGGCCATCGAGAAGGGGATCCGGGAGTCCATGGGCACCGGCGCCATTGCCGGCTACCCCATGGTGGACTTCAAGTGTACGGTCTTCGACGGCGCGTTCCACAACGTGGACTCGTCGGAAGCGGCCTTCAAGATCGCCGGATCCATGGCGTTCAAGGAGGGAGCGCGGGACGCCAAGCCCACCATGCTGGAGCCGTACCTGGCCGTGAAGATCATCGTCCCGAACGACTACATGGGCGACGTGATGGGTGACATCTCGGCGCGCCGCGGCCGGGTCCAGGGCATGGAGGTCTCCGGCGAGGATCAGATCATCAGCGCGCAGGTGCCGGCGGCGGAGATGCAGCGCTACGCCATGGACCTGAGGTCGCTCACGCAGGGCCGCGGGCGCTTCGAGCGGGCGTTCTCCCACTACGAGGAACTGCCGCGGGATCAGCAGGAGAAAGTCATCGCGGAGTCGAAGGCGGGAGCCGAGGAGGTCGCGAAGTAGATGGCGGGCCATTCCAAATGGGCGAACATCAAACGCCGCAAGGCGGTCGTCGACCAGCAACGGGGCAAGGTATTCACGCGCCATGCGCGCGAGATCATCACGGCGGCGCGCCAGGGCGGCGGCGACCCCGACGCGAACGTGCGACTGCGTTCGGCGGTGACCGCGGCCAAGGCGGTCAACATGCCGAACGCGAACATCGAGAAGGCGATCAAGCGCGGGACCGGCGAGATCGAGGGCGCGGCGTTCGAGGAGATCTCCTACGAGGGATACGGTCCGGGCGGGGTGGCGCTCTTCCTGGACGTGGTCACGGACAACCGCAACCGGACGGTCGCGGAGATTCGCCACACCCTGTCCAAGCACAACGGTTCGCTGGGCGAGAACGGTTGCGTGGCCTGGATGTTCGAACAGAAGGGCAACATCGTGATTCCGGCGGACGGCCTGGGCGAAGACGCCGTGATGGAACTGGTGGTGGATGCGGGCGCGGACGACTTCTCCAGGGAAGGCGACGTCTGGGAGATCGTTACGGCGCCCACGGAGCTGTTCAACGTGCGCGAAGCGCTGGAGAAGAAGGGCGTGCCCGTGGAGTCGGCGGACCTGGTGCGCGTTCCGCAGAACACGGTCAAGCTGGAAGGCAAGCAGGCGGAGTCCATGATCCGGCTGATGGAAGCGCTGGAGGATCAGGACGACGTGCAACGCGTCTCCGCCAACTTCGATATCCCGGACGACATCCTGCAAGCGCTCGGGGATTAGCATGATCGTCCTCGGCGTGGACCCGAGCACGGTGGCAACCGGTTGGGGCATCCTCGAGGGGAACTCGCGACAGGCCCGCGCGGTGGACTGGGGCGTCCTGAAGGCGTCCTCGCGCAAGCCGCTCTCCGAGCGACTCCACCTGATCCACTCCGGCCTCGTGGACGTGCTTCGCCAGACCCCGGTGGATGCCATCGTGCTGGAGTCCGCGTTTCTTGCCCGCAATGTGAAGACGGCGTTCGCGCTCGGGCAGGTGCGCGGCGTGGTGCTGCTCGCCTCCGAGCAGGAGGGGGTGGCATCGTGCGAGTACTCCCCCTTGGAGATCAAGCGTGCGGCGGTGGGCTACGGTGCCGCGGACAAGCAGCAGGTGGCGCACATGATGACGCGGATCCTCGGCCTGAAGGAGACGCCGGGACCGGATGAAGCGGATGCGCTCGCCGCGGCCTGGTGCCACCTGACCCGCGTGGCCCGTCCGGTCGTGCCGGGCGCGGCGCGATGATGGGCGCGGCGATGATCGGCGGCACGACGGCGGACGGCGCGAAGACGGGCGGCGCCATGACGGGCGGC
>BQJX01000547.1 GCA_021604925.1 Gemmatimonadota bacterium | reverse complement strand
GGCGCACTGCGCCTCTCTCGACGCTCATCGGCGCACCTCCTGCGAGGTGCTCAGCACCCGCCGCTGGATCATCCAATCGTCGAGGTCGCAGCGGGAGTATCTGACGAGCCTACCGAGCTTCGTGAAAGGAGGGCCACCGCCACGGCTACGCCAGTGCTCGAGTTGCTTGCGCGTGACGGACAGATAGGCCGCCGCTGAGTGCACGTCAAGGTAAGCAGGAGCAGGAAGCTCAGCGCGCGAACGCGCGACTGCCCTGTCCATCGTGAAGCGACGGGAGTGTGGGGAACAACTGCTTTGACCTGTTCTGGACATTTCGGGCCTCCACGGAGAGCACCAAGATGCCCAGCACAACTACAAGAAGCGGACATCGCGACACTCCCCATCAGGGGTTGTCAATGTCCGCTCCTTCGAACCCACTTGGCAGCTCGCACAGCCGAGGCTGTGATTACGGCGCCATTTCGGAGTCGGCGTTGGGCTGGTTGTCACTGATCTCTAAGCAATCAAGAAGCACGCCTCCTTCTTGCGACTTCCTTGGCGCGATGCCAGTCTCTGATGTCGAAGAGATCACTTGGCAAAGAAACTCCTCGTCTTTCCAGACGTCGAGTGAAAGAACGCAGCTTCGATCCCTTGGCTGCTCCTCGATAGCCATGGTCATCGAGCCACCGGTCCGCCTCCCTCTTTCGTCCAGGACATGGACTGACTTTGCGCACCTCCGTGAGAACGACGATTCGACCGCCGCTGATGGGAATTCTGGAAACTCCATGCAAGAGCATGTCGAGAGAAAGCTCTGCCTCGTAGTACCGGCGCAACTTCCCGCTAGCGGCCAGCATTCGCTCAGCAAGCGAAACAAGCGCCTCGAGAACTCGAGGCTCCGGCTCGCTCAAAAAGGGAGCGTACTCGTCGACAATCTTCTCGCATTCATTCATTGAGAGATTCCTCCGTCGCCCCAGGATCAGGGCCGAGGAAGCATAGCCGGTCATCGGCGTTTGTCCAGGCCCTTGCCGGCCCCCAATTCGCCACCACGAATGAAAGCCAACTCCCTGATACGCAACCATTTGCTCCAACCCCTTCGGCCATATGGGTGCTAGCGAGAAGCGCGGCAGTTGCGTTTCCACGAAGCGTGTTTTTCGGAATGTGGCGATGCCGGCTCGAGACGTCGCACGATCGTCGCATTCTCGGAACAAGGAAACATCAACGATGTCCTCTGGCGTCGCCGTTCACATCAAGACGACGGAGTCTCATTCACCTTGTTATTCCCTTGCTACGCGATACAATTGAATCGGTAACCACCTTCCAATACGAGAGATGAATGCCATGAACCTTCGGTTTCCTAAACCGAAGGTCGTGGGTTCGAATCCCGCCGGGCGTACCAGTTCCCTCCTTCCCGGTCCTTCCTTCCCCGGCTTGCCTGATCCCCGATCAAGCCCGAAAACGCCCGTCCTGCTTGATCTCTCGTGGTGTCGCGCTACTCCTCGAGCAGCCTGGCGACCACGGCGCGGTTCTTCTCGACATCGGCGCGTTCGAGGTTCAGGCCGATCATCCGCATGATCATCTCGGTGGTCGGCCAGTCGGTATCGCAGACGGCTCGCGGCGTCAGGCCGGTCGCGTCTTTCATGAGCGGGTCGGCATCCTGTTCTAGCAGGTACGTCACCGACTCGACTCGACCGAGGAAGGCGGCGGCGTGGAGCGGCGTCGAGCCGTTGGCGTCGCGCGCGTCGACGTCGGCGCCGTGCTCGACGAGCAGCCGGACGATGGCGGTGGCGCCGAGCACGGCGGCACCGTGCAGGGTCGTGCCCATGTCGCGGTTGCGCTTGTGCACCTTGGCGCCTTTGTCGAGAAGGAGCCGCGCGATGCTGTCTCGGCCCAGGAAAACGGCGGCCGACAGCGGCGTCCAGCCCGTGTTCGGGTCCCATGCCTTGAGACTGGCGCCCCGGTCGATGCAGCGTTCGACCGCGGCCTTGTCGCCGGCCGCAATGGCGGCGAAGAGTTCGGCGGTCGGATCGAGTCCCTTCGAGACCCTGCTCCCGCCGGGCTTCTCGCCGGCGCCCTTGCCGGTGATGCCGGTGATGCCGGAGTTCTGGCCGGTGGTCTGGCCGGCACCTTGACCGCCTGCGGGCGCTTCCTCGTCGTCGCCGATGTAGCCGAGTGCTCTCAGCTGCGCCAGCACTTCGGGGTCCATCGACTTCCAGTCTTCGGCAGAGGCGTCCTTGCGATGCTCGGAGATGAAGTCGACAACCTCGCTCTCGAAGTCGCTGACGAGGTCGGGATGCTGGTCGGCGACGTTCCTGGTCTCGCCGGGGTCCGCACCGAGATCGAAGAGCTCGAAACGTGGTTTCTCGATGAGCTGGGAGCTGGTCTGGTTGAGGATGAACTTCCACTTGCCCCGCTGCACGCTGACGAGGACGCCCGAGCCTTGCCCCATGGTGCGCACGATCGGGTCTTCGCGATGCTCGGAGATGATGGCCAGGTCCTTGCGCTTTGCTTCGCCTCGGGCCAGGGGCACGAGACTCTCGCCTTCGAGTCCGTCGGGGATGTCGATGCCGAGCAGATCACACAGGGTCGGATAGATGTCGAGGCTGCGCACAGGCGTGCTGATTCGTTTGCCCGCCGGCAGGAGCCCCGGCGCGTAGATCATCAGCGGCACGCGGATCATCTCGTCGTAGAGGCTGTAGCCGTGGCTGGTGCCGCCGTGGTCGAAGAACTCCTCGCCGTGGTCCGAGGTGAAGACGAAGATGAAGTCATCGCCCCAGCCGTCTTCCTTCAGCTTGTTCCACAGGAGCTTCATCTGGTCATCGTTGGCGCGCACGTCGGCGTCGTAGAGATTGCTGCCGTGCTCGATGAACGAAGCCGCGTCGATGCGAGTACGGTCGAAGTTGTCCTGGGTGACGAACAGACCCGGGATCGGCGGCC
>BQJX01000546.1 GCA_021604925.1 Gemmatimonadota bacterium | reverse complement strand
TTGACGGGATGCTCGATCTGGAGCAGCGGTAGTACGCATTGTGTCCTCCGATAGAGCCGAGTGCCGGCGGCACAAGGCGCGGAACCAAGGAACCCGGCGACCATCCATCGGACGACCCGGCATGAAGTGCGCGTCGCAGTTTGCCCGGACCAGTCGGCCAGAACTTGCCGCGATTCAAACCGTTCGTGTCGATCGCCTTGGTCACGGTTCTCCTCTTTTCAGAAATCTTGCTGCAAACTTACTCGCGTTCTGTACAGAAACTCGATCGCGTAGGGTGCAAGAATACAGCCGACTCGATCTTCTTGCACGACGGACACTTGTGATCTACGTTCGATCGGATGGAGCGCACACTTTCACCGCTGACGTTCATCATCGCCGTGGTTTCAGGCTGGATCAGCCGGCAGTAGCTCGAGGTTCTCGAGTACCTGCGCGAGGAAAACCGAGTGCTGAAGCGCCAACTCGGCAAGCGGCGGTTGAAACTGACCGGCGAGGATCGGAGGCGACTTGCAGTTCGCGGGAAAGCGCTGGGTCGCAAGCTCCTCGGGAGTTCGCTTCAATCGTCACACCCGACACGATCCTCCGGTGGCATCATCAACTGATCGCTTCGAAGTGGACGTACCCAAGCAAGAAGCGCCGCGGACGGCCCGGCGTGATGAAGGAGATCGCCAAGCTTGTCGTTCGAATGGCAAGTGAGAATCCGAGTTGGGGTTACCGGAGGATCCAGGGCGCACTGGCCGTCGTCGGGCATCGAGTGGCGCACAACACGGTGAAGAAGATCCTTCGCGAGCACGGCATCGATCCGGCTCCGGAACGATCGCAGAAGACAACGTGGTCGCAGTTTCTGAAGACGCATTGGGACGTGCATGGCGGCGCTGATTTCTTCACCGTCGAAGTCTGGATGCCGACCGGGCTTGTCACGTTCTACGTCTTCTTCGTGATCGAGTTGCGGAGCAGGGTGGTTCGTATCATGGGGTGGTCACCGAGCCCGGGTCGCGTCTTCATGCGGCAGATTGCGATGGAGTTGGCCGAGTTCGAACGCCCCTTTCCTTCGATGCGCCGACTGATCATCGATGGTGACGGGAAGTACACCGATGAATTCGTTGAGATTCTCGCTGATCATGAGATCAAGGCAGTGAAGATCCCTGCGAATTCGCCCAATTGCAATCCGCACGCCGAACGATTCGTTCGATCGATCCGGGAGGAGTGTCTCGATCGAGTCGTTCTCTTCGGGGAGAGTTCGCTTCGACGGGCACTGCGTCAATACGAAACGCACTTTGTCAGCGAGCGAAGTCATCAGGGAATCGGGAATCGTCTGGTCTCGCCTGATTCAGGTGATGCTGGCACCGGCGATGTCGAATGTCGGCCGAGACTTGGCGGGTTGCTTCGGTTCTATCGAAGAGCGGCGGCGTGAGTTGGGTCGGATTGCATTCGGCTGACCGTTTGCACACTTCGGGACTGCGAGAGCGACTCCGTGGCTTGAGGGCCGACGAGCGATCGTAGGATTCGGAGCGTGGGGGACGGTACCGACTTTGGCGTATACGCAGGGTCCCGGAAGAAATCGCCGCACTTGAAACTGCCGTAAACGGCAACACGTCAGGCTGGTACGGGCGACTTCCCAACAGTAGGCGACGGAAGCGCCGAGGATTCGTCGGTTTTCCGCCAGGGGATCCCAAGCCAGATGGGGCAGAGCCAGATGAGTGGCGCAATTGCGCCGCGTGTCCACGAATCACCTCGGGCCCCTGGATCCTACACCGATCGCGGTAGATCCATGGCCAAGACCAAGGGAGGTTTCAGAATGAACACTCGATATCGGATGCTCTTCTTGGCGGCGCTTTCTTGCCTCATCAGCGTAGTTCCCGGGTACAGTGCGTTGGCCGGCGATTTCGTCGAGGTTGCACAGCTCACAGCGAGCGATGCAGGAGGTGTTGCCCATTTCGGTTCTTCGAGCGCGGTCGACGGTGACACAGCCTTCATCGGAGCTCCTTCGAGCGACGGCTCCCGTGGCGCCGTCTACGCTTTCCGGTTTGACGGAGCGTCATGGGTGGAGGAACAGAAGCTTGTCGCTAGCGATGGTGTGGCGGGTGACCTCTTCGGCTTCTCGGTCTCCCTGGATGGCGACGCCGCCCTGATCGGGGCCAGGGATCACGATGCGGTAGGGCTCGACAACGGCGCCGCGTATGTGTTCCGGTTCGACGGCTTGACGTGGGTGGAGGAGCAGAAGCTGACCGCCAGCGATGCCGTGTTGATTGGTGAGCGTTTCGGCAGTTCGGTATCGCTGCAAGGCGATGTCGCGCTGATCGGAGCCCCGGAAGCCGAGGCCAGTGACGGGGCGGTTTACGCCTTCCGCTTCGATGGAACAACGTGGAACGAGCAACAGAAGCTTATCGCTGTTGGTGGCGCGGTGGTAGGCATGTTCGGAGGTGCGGTGGCGATGGACGGCCAGGTCGCCGTGATCGGCTCGAACCGTGGTTCCGCCTTCATGGGTGAGGCGCATGTGTTTCGGTTTGACGGTTCAGTCTGGAATCAGGAGCAGAAGCTCATCGCGAGCGAGGTCGGAGCGGCCGCCCGATTCGGTTGGTCGGTTGGGGTGGACGGTGAAACGGCGATGGTCGGCGCGCACCGAGATGGTCCGACAGGCTCTGTCTTTGTGTTCCGCTTCGACGGAACCTCGTGGGTCGAGGAGCAGAAACTCACCGCGAGCGATGGTCTGGGAGATCAGTTCGGGTTGTCGGTTGCGCTGGACGGTGGCGTAGCGCTGATCGGCGACACCTACAGCGGCAATCCCCACTCGGGTTCGGCGCACGTCTACCGCTTTGACGGGACAACGTGGATCGAGGCGCAGAAGCTCACGGCGAGCGACGGCCTGGAGGGGGATCAGTTCGGATTCTCGGTCGCGCTGGACGGCGACGTGGCGCT
>BQJX01000545.1 GCA_021604925.1 Gemmatimonadota bacterium | reverse complement strand
GTGAACGACGCCAACACCACGCCCTCCACCACTTCCACGCCGGCCGTCACCGTGAAGTCCCGCTCGTACATCCCGTCGAACGCAACGGCGTCGCCGTTGGTCCCGTCGTCAAAGAGTTCCAGGTCGAACGCCGCGTCTCCGATGTCGGCCTGCACGGTGCCGCCGGTGGAATCCACGGCCACGGCCACGTGAAGGACGTCATCCACCGTGAGGATCTGCCCCGCGGAATCCTCGGTCACCTGGAGGATGACCGCCTTGGTGTCCAGGATGATGGAGGCGCTCACGAGTTCGGAGACCGATCCGCCTTCCGTCGTGAACTTGGCGTAGACAGTCTTGAGACCATCCCCCTGGGTCAGTTGGAAGGTGGCCGTGGGGAAGCCGGGATTGAAGCTCTGCACGGCCGCTCCCACCAGCGTGGGATTCTCCGACACGCGAAACGAGACCGTGTGCGGCGGTGCCAGCAGTCCCACCACGATCTTGAACGAACCGGGGGCCACCGAACT
This sequence comes from Gemmatimonadota bacterium, assembly GCA_021604925.1. GTDB lineage: Bacteria > ARS69 > ARS69 > ARS69 > ARS69 > BQJX01. The sequence goes on along the minus strand of BQJX01000545.1, from coordinate 2,416 downwards.
GGCAGACGTGGCCTCCGCGCCTCCCTCCAACACGATTCCAAAGACGTCCGGCACCGCGGTGACCGACGCGGATCGGGCGCCTTCCAGCCCGCCCTTGATCGCCGACACCTGGTAGCGATAGGTGACGCCGGTCACCACCGCCGCGTCCACGTAGGTCTGGGCGCTGGTGGAGGCCAGCCAGCGGAACGCCCCCGTGCCCTCGGCGCGGTACACGCGGTACTCCGTGATCCCGGTGGCTACCAAGACATCCCAGTCGATGGTCACCGAAGCGGAGGTCACGGACAGGCGCACGTTGACCGGGGTGGGGGCCACGTCCGAATCCGCGACGGGATCATGCGCCCCAGGATCCAGCGGCTTCTGGGTGCACGACACCAGCAGCAGCGCCATGACCACACTGTAGGCAGTTCTTCCGAATCCACGCATCAGAATTTCCATTGGGCCGCCACCGCGCCGCGAGAAGGATCCAGCGAAAGGCCGACACCGCTTTGCCGGACCGTGCGATCTCCCCAGGCCTCGCCGAAGGAGAGCGCCGTCTCGATCGCGGCCACGCCCCAGTACGCACCCAGGATCACCATGGCGACGTTGCGATCGCGCTCCTGGTCCTCAACCTCGGAAAACAGAGCCTGCTGTTCCAGCGAGAGTCGGTTGCGATCCGCCACCGTGGTGGCCGCCTCGAACCGCTCATGGACCTGATCGAAGTCCGCGATCGCCCGACTGTACTCGTCCTGGCGATACATGAGCCAAAGCCCGCCCGCCACCGCACCCGTGGCCACCCAGGCCCCCTTGGCGGACTCCCCGTTGTACTCCTGGCCCAGCCCCGGAAACACGATCGAACGAACCACCGCGTCGAATCGCGTCTTCGATTGCATGGACAGGGAGATGGAACTCTCATCCGCGGAAGTCACCCGGAAGCCGGGGGAAAACAGGAAGGCGTCCAGCAGCCCCACCCCCCAGACGGCGCCGGTAGCAGCCAGGACGATGTTGCGCCGATCCGCGGCGTGGTCGCGATCCTCGCGCCGATCCTGCAGCACGTTCTTCAACTCGGCCGCGACCTCTGCGTCCGTGCTCGTGGCGCGACTCGCGACGTCCACGTCCTCCTCTGCGTTCCAAAGCTGGTTCTGGGCGATGGCCGTACCCACCAGGCCCGCGGTGGCCGCCAACCCGAGGAAGAGGCTCTTGCCGCGCTGCTGCTGCCCGCGCTGGATGATTCCCGGGTAGAGTACGCTGTACGCCAACGTCTCGGAAAACGGACGACGCCCGTAGCTGGCGATGCGCGAGCCGCCCTCGTCGAGCTTGACGCGGACTCTTCCCCGCTGCAGTTCGACGCCCGGGCCCCACGCGCTGAGCCAGTACTCGCCCTCCAGGAAGCCCGGGACCCGAAGCGGCGACACGCCATCCACGCTTTCGCGGCCGCTCAGATCCAGTCGGGCCCAGGGCAGGTCCGTGCGGAACTCCAGCGCGCGCCCCTCGTCCAGGAGCGTCTGCGCGCCCACCGTGCCCGGCAGAAGCGCGACAAGGACGGCGCTCGCGACCAGCGAACGAACGCGGCCCCGAGCGGCTGCTTGAAAACTGAGTGACATACTCCCTCATCCCCCCACGTTGGCGCCCAATTTGGGGTCCGCGCCCATCCCGGTCAAGGGCTTTCCCAGTTCCTTCGGCGGGAACGCCCGACGGCTCCATCTCACGGGAGTCGTTCCTTCCGGATCCTCTCCAGCGCAGCCCGCCCCCGCTCTCGCTGATCCGGATCCCGCACACTGCGCAGGGCCACCTGCAGTTCGTCCGCCCCCTCCTTCCAGGCGAACTCCCGGCGCTGCTCGCGCCACGTCAGCGACCAGTCCCGCGGAGGGTCCACCAGCTCCCACGCGGGCACGCGGACCGCCACGCCCACCAGGCGCTCCACCGCGGCGGCCGTGTCCTTGTGACGAAATGTCCGCATCCGATGGTACAGGCGCGCCGCACACGCCAGCGTGAACGGGTCCGCGGGATCGCCCGCCGCGCCGTCCACCAGCGTGGGTATCGCGTCCACCCAGTGCCCCAGCTCCAGAAGACAGCGAGCCCGCCAGTACAGCGCCTCCTCCAGACGGCCCTCCTGGACCCGGGCGCCCAGGTTGAGGAAGTCATCGGCGGTGCGCAACCCCAGCTGATAGCGACCCAGTCGAACACAGAGCTCCATGAGTCGCACGCGCGCCTCCGCCGACGCCCGTACGTTGGGACCCTGTTCCACGGCGATCCGGTAGCAACGCTCGGCTTCGGCCTTGCGGTCCAACCGGAAGAAGTACAGGTCACCCAGGGCCAGCTGGATCTCGGCGCGGTCATCGGCGGTCTTGCCCTGCTCCGCCAACTCGGTGAACTCCTCCACCGCCACGTCGACGTCCCCGTTCAGCTCCGCCAGCTCCGCCGCGCGACGCCGGGCGCG